>DAOWOF010000235.1 GCA_030642205.1 Desulfobacteraceae bacterium
AAGGGATGTTTCACGTGAAACATCCCTTGTGTTCTCTTTCCCTGAAAAACGAGGATCTGAAAAAGGATATAGTATTCAGTTGTGTGTATTTTTTATATGAAAGGGCTGCTTTAGCTAGGATGTATTGTTGCTAGATTGAATTTTACCTGTACTCAATCCGGCTTTATAAAAAAGGAACATGGCTCTTCATTTTTTTGTGCCTGTCAAGGCATGAAATGAAAATATCAAGCTGATATTACTGGTACATATCATTGATAAGCTTGCTGAACTTGTCTTCAATAATATGGCGTCGAATCTTCATGGTTGGAGTAACTTCATCGGTTGAAGTGGATATTTGTTGTATAATAACCCTATATTTGACAATCTGCTCCCATTTATTCTGTTTGGAGTTTATTTTATCTACCAGCTCATCCAGCTCGGCAATAACCTTTTTACTATTAAAAAATTCTTCATCAGAAAGGCCTTCCATTCCACGTAATCTTTGAAGGGTAGACAGGTTTTCAAAATCAGGAAATATTAAAGCGCTAACAAATTTTTTACCTTCAGCCAGGATCATAGCCATATCCACCAGGTCATGTTGCGCCAGAGATTGTTCTAAAGGAAGAGGACTGACATATTTTCCGGTAGATGTTTTAAAGAACTCTTTTAGGCGACCTGTAATAATTAAAAACCCATCTTCATCAAGTTTTCCCATGTCTCCAGTATGTAACCAGCCCTCACTGTCTATAACTTCTTTTGTGGCCTTAGGATTATTATGGTATCCCATCATGATATTTGGACCTTTTGCCAGTATCTCGTTTGTATCGCTGATCTTGATATCCACTTCAGGGAAAGGGAGACCTACTGTGCCTGTTTTATTATGACCTGGATAATTGGCGGTCAGGACAGGTGATGACTCTGTCAATCCATATCCATTATATAAGGGCAATCCAATGTTTAAGAAAAAACGAGCCAGATCAGGACTTAGGGGAGAACCGCCTGAAATCAGGTATCGAAATCGACCGCCTAAAGCATTTCGTAATTTTGAAAAGATCAATTTATCAAAGATTTTTCTGGTCATTCCATTATAATTGTCATGGTCATGCCGATTCGCGCTATTAATAGCCATTTGCGCTATTTTACGTGTCAAACCGGTTTTTTCCTGAACGCCTGCAAGCATTTTGGTATATACTTTTTCGAGTATACGAGGAACCAGTGTCATGATAGTAGGCTGGATTTCCTTAATAAGACCCCCTATTTTTTTAATATCATCAGCAAAGTAAATACTAGCCCCTGTACTAATGTAATAATATATAACCATTCTTTCAAATGCATGTGCGAGGGGAAGACAGGTAAGCATTTTTTCCTTGGATGGATCAGCAGGAAATCTAATCCTGGCACCCTTAATCTGGGAAATCAGGTTTCGGTGGCAAAGCTGTACTCCTCTGGGTTTTCCCGTGCTACCGCTAGTATATATGATGGTAGCCAAATCCATTTCATTTATATTTTTGAGTAGTTCGGAATAAAGAGAGGGATTCTTTTTTGAAAGATCGTCTCCCAGCTTGAAAATTTCAGACAATTGGATGATATTGCTTCCTTCATCTTTGTCCGAGATGGTAATTACCTTTTTAAATCTGCCCAGTCTTTTTCTAATTCGTTCATCAAGGATATCACCATCCTGAATAAAGAGGTATCGTGTATTTGAATCACTTACCTGGAATTCAAAATTATCAGGTGAGATATTTGGAAACATGGGAACAGTAACAGCACCATTAATGGATATGGCCTGATCCATTGCAACCCAGTGGGGAGAGGAGTTAGCTATAATTCCAAATCCCTGCCCTTTTTCCAGGCCGATTGCCTTGAGGCCCAGGGTAAACTGACGAATCATTTCCAGAAATTTTTCAGTGGAAAGAGACTCCCAGTGGCCCCCTTGTTTATGATTAAGGGCATATGAATTGGGACAATTACGTAATACATTAAAAAGCATACCAGGAAGAGTAGTATAATTATCCATAATTATTCCTTTTTAACCTTAATTGGTAGAGACAGATACATTCCTGATTGTTTCATGGTTAAACATGTAGCAATTGTCTTAAATAGTCTCAAATTTTAACTTTAGCGTCAATAGAATGAACCTTAAAGGTTCATAGACACTCTACTTACTAATGCACAACCTATCTGATAGTCCAAAACCATCAGCCATCAATCTTCAATAAACATTCTCCATTCCTTGAATTGTTCCATTATTTTTTGCGCGTCATTGATTATATTTTCAATAAACTCTTTAACCGTCGGGATCGAATGGATTACACCTACTGCCAAAGATGGAGAAACTCCACGTTTTTGATTGTAGATTTTCTTGCAGTATTCAGCATCCATAATATTTTGGTTAATTATTCTGGTTTTTAGCCTTTCATCGACCTTAAACTCTTTGGTGGCCATGAAAGCTGTCCCCATATATACTCCAGAGGCCCCCATGGCCAATGCGCCTATAAACCCCCGTGCATCTCCTATTCCACCCGCGGCAATCAAAGGGACTTTGATATACTGCCTTGCCGCAGTCATATTTATCATAGTAGTATTTTGTTCCGGGCTCTTAAAACCGGTACCTTCAAGGCCCACAATAACAATTGCGTCAGCGCCCTTTTTGGAGATAGAAATAGCATGTCTGATTGTCGCGCATTTTTGGATCCAACAACCTCCGGCTTCTTGAAATTCTTTCCCAATTTCGAAGCCATTATAAGCTGAAGTAAAAGCAATTTTTATGCCTTCATCCAAAGCAATTTTTATATACTTTTTATAATAATCAACATCTAACTGGCGACTCTTAATAAGAGTAAAATTTACTGCAAGAGGTTTGTTTGTTTTCTTCATCGCGTTTCTAATATCATCCTGAAATTCATCAGGATTTTCATAGGCGAGAGCTGTAAGTATACCGAGCCCCCCTGCCTCTGAAACAGGAACCGCAATAGAAGATGTGCCAGAGCCTTTCCAGCCAACAGCCCCTTGTATAATAGGATATCTTACTCCTAACAACCTTGTTAATTCGTTATCAAATTGCATAATCACTCCATATCTATTCGATAGTCTCCAGAGCCTCTTGCAGAAACAAAAAACTTTTGAATTATTTTGATCAGTAGAGGAAGATGGTAAAGAAGCTGTCTCTATGATATTATTTAACTAATTGATTTAATTGAATAATTATCCAAAGCAAGGAGACGTCCTCATGAAAAAAGTATCACAGATCTGCTTTAATATCCAAGGATTTATTTTCTCTTTTATAGAAAAAGAAATAGAGAGACCTCTTACTGAAAAGTTAAAGGGATTAGTGGCTATTCTGGAATTAGGCGCTCATATTTGGGTTAGATCCGTGGCCGTGACGATTAAAAAGGTAAGCCGCAGGATTCGAAATCCTTAACGCACTAGTATTGCGGTTTCGGAGCCTGTGCTTACCTGCATTTCCAGATTGGGTAAAGATGGCCTGAAGGGGAAGTCATTTTGGCTTCGTCCCTAATTTAGGCTAAAAAAAGGGATTAAGCAATATCCTTAATCCATTGAATTCATGAGCCAATTTTAAAATATCCATTTGCCAAAGCCAAAATTAAACATTTTGTATCAGCCTATTTAGTGTCTGAAGGAAAACCAGGATTTTTCGAAGTCTGCGCTTATCTGTCAAGGTCAAGGAAGATCAAAATTTTAACCGCAGGAATACCTTGGGTATTTTGAGGATTAAAATTTTGATCTGACGCAG
>DAOWOF010000141.1 GCA_030642205.1 Desulfobacteraceae bacterium
CTAACTTTGGAACAGTTTCAAATAAAAAATAATAACTCCCTAATATAATCAACACAAAACATAAAAGCACAAACCGTTTATTATTCATATCTCCCAACGGCCCCTTATAAACATCAAAAAACAACCAATCATTATTATGAAAATCGGCTCAATAATAGAAAAACACCAAAAAATAGCCGCACCCTGCTTTTTTGAAAGGAAAAAAGAAGAAGGGGAAATTTTTAAGGGCCTTTGAAAAGCCTTAGGGAATGCTTCATGGTCGTTAATCATCCACGATATTGTATGCATAAGCAATTTTTTGTTGCCCAGCAACTTAAAGTAGTGATTATTAGCAAATTGAGAATCACCAAAAACACAAATAGCCCAGTTGTCATTTTCTGTTTTCAAGAAACTTTTAATTGGCAGGGCCTCAACCAGGACAGCAATCGGGACAGGCCTTTGCCTGTCCGGTCCTTCCTGGAAATTATTAAGAATGGTATGATTGTTTTTAGTCCAGCAGACGGCATCTGCCCTTACGAGGGTTGTGGCAATAGCTCCTTTTGGATAAAACCTGCCAAGTTCAACTGAGCGTGCAAAAGGAAAAATGGTGGAGAAATTGAATCCTCTTGTAATAGGATGTTTTTGATAATAAGAATGAGCAAGAGAAACAAACTGCTTTATTCCTAAAGAATAGGGATCTTTACTCATGATTATATTATTTCTTAAAATAACCCCATAATCTTTTAGAAAATCCACCAGATATGGCATGGTAAAAGGATCAATCATCAGCAAAAGTTTTCCACCGTGCCCAATATACTGGGCAATTATACTAAGTTCATCTCTCGCAAAATCTTCTTTCGCTGCAATAGATTATGGGCATTTACCTCCTGCCTGAGCGGGAATGACCTAAAAGGTCAGATTTTCTTTTATTTTTTGTTGTGCCTGCCAGGGCATGGTGGTTATGGGTAAATTTGCAAAAAACACAAGCTGATCTTTTGTAGGGAAATAATTATATGATGGACTCGTAAAGGATACATCAACCGGCCTGGAGCATGCCTGCGTTCGGCACGTATAGGCAAGCGGGATAAGCGGTCAGCTCCCCCTTTGCGTGTAAAGAGGCGCAGAGTCACTTTTTACGAGGTTGCCAATCTTGTCAGGCTCAAATTTTAGTTTTTGGAATACGAAGATGTATTCCTGTGGTTTAATTTTTGCCCTTCTTGAGCTGAAATGAATTTAAAAATATTTAAAGGTTTTAAAGTTTAGGAAGTAATTTAAGATTAGTTAGAGATTACCATTAAATGAAGATCCAAATTTAATCATCGGATCTGGAAGAATAATATATCATAATACCAATTTAAGGTAAAATTAATTCATGATAATTGGTCAACTAAATAATTTTTATTTTTTGTTGTGCCTGCCAGGGCATAGGAGTTTATTCCCACTCAATGGTACTTGGTGGTTTGGATGAGATGTCATAAACAACTCTATTAACACCAGGGACATTATTTATAATTCTGCTCGAAATTTTTTCCAATACCTCATATGGAACCCTTGACCAATTAGCTGTCATGGCATCCAGGCTGTCAACAATTCGTACCGCAACTACATTTTCATATGTTCTTTCATCCCCCATTACACCCACAGTCTTTATAGGCAAGAGGACAGCAAAGGACTGCCAGACCTCTTCATAGAGTCCTGCTGCCATAATTTCTTCAAAAACAATAATATCGGCAGCCCGCAATACCCCAAGCCTTTTTTTTGTCACCTTACCCATAATTCTGATTGCCAATCCAGGACCAGGAAAAGGATGTCGTACTAACAGTTTCCCAGGTAGATTAAGCTCTCGTCCAACAGCCCGTACTTCATCCTTAAACAATTCCTTTAGAGGCTCTATAAGCTCCAGTTCCATTACCTCAGGTAAACCACCAACATTATGATGGCTTTTGATGGTCGCCGATGGACCCTTAAATGAAACGCTCTCAATAACATCAGGATAAAGTGTCCCCTGGGCCAGGTATTTTGCCGATCCCAATTCCCTGGCCTTTTTTTCAAAGACATTGATAAAGTCCCTGCCAATAATTTTTCGTTTTTTTTCCGGATCCTTAACATCATTAAGATTATTTAAAAAAAGCTCCGAGGCGTCAACCAGATGCAGGTTCATGGTATAATGTTTTTGAAAAAGTTCCATTACCTCTTGAGCTTCACCTTCTCTTAAAAGCCCATTATCCACAAAAATACAGGATAGTTGGTCTCCAATAGCTTTATGAAGTAAAACTGCTGTCACAGAAGAATCTACTCCCCCTGAAAGCCCGCATATTACACGATCATGGCCAATAATATCTCTTAATTGATTTATTGTCCTGTCTGCAAAGGAAGACATTGTCCATGTAGCCTGACAGCCACAGACCCTGAAAAGAAAATTTTTTAAAATTGCGGGCCCATCCGGAGTATGTACCACCTCAGGATGAAATTGAACCCCAAAAAAACCCTTTTCCAAATCAGCCATAGCGGCAACCGGACTATTTTCACTGCTTGCCAGTATTCTAAAGCCATCGGGAATTCGATTGATGCGATCTCCATGACTCATCCAGACCCTTAGCTCTTCATTTTTATTTAAACCTTGAAAAATAGTCGCATCTTTAAAAGAGATACTTGCGCTTCCATACTCCCGATTAGATGCTTTGGCAACTTCACCTCCGAGCATGTGAGTAATAATCTGCATCCCATAACATATTCCAAAAATCGGCACTCCCAAATTTAAGACTTCAGGATCGGCTAATGGAGCGTCCTGGTCATAGATACTTGCAGGCCCCCCGGACAATATTATCCCTTTTGGTGAGAAGGCCTGAATCTTTTGTAGGCTCATATTAAAAGGATGGATTTCACAATACACCTTTGCTTCACGGATTCTTCTCGCAATCAGTTGAGTATACTGGGAACCAAAGTCTAAAATAAGTATTTTCTGTTTATAAAGATTATTTGCCATTGCTTAATGCCTTCCCTCTGCCTATTAAATAAACTTGTAGAAATATCGTTAATGGAAATTTTCACAAAATTATTATTCCAGACGATAATTCGGTGCCTCTTTGATAATAATAACATCATGGACATGACTTTCTTTTAATCCGGCTGGTGTAATCTGGATAAACTCGGGATCCTTTTGCAAGGCCTCAATATCAGGGCAGCCTAAATAGCCCATCCCCGATCTCAATCCACCTACAAGTTGATAAATAGTGTCAGAGAGAGGTCCTCGATAGGGAACTCTGCCTACAATACCTTCTGGAACCAATTTTTCCTCCAGGTCCTCGTCCTCCTGAAAATAGCGATCCTTACTGCCATCTTTCATGGCTTCCAGGGAACCCATCCCGCGATAAACCTTATATGTTCTTCCTTGAAAAAGGATTGTTTCCCCGGGGCTTTCCTCTGTCCCTCCAAAAAGGCTTCCGATCATTACTACATCAGCTCCTCCTGCCAGGGCCTTGGTAATATCTCCGGAATACTTGATTCCTCCATCAGCGATAAGGGGAATACCGGCCTTATTGGCCTCGACAGCGCAATCCATAATAGCCGTCATCTGCGGCACGCCAACCCCTGCGACTATCCGGGTTGTACAGATAGAACCAGGACCAACTCCAACCTTAACCGCGTCAATACCAGCCTCAATAAGGGCTTTGACTCCCCCGGCTGTTGCCACATTGCCCGCCATCAACTCAAGATCAGGAAACTGAGTTTTTATCCTTTCTACAGTTTTAAGCACTCCCATAGAATGTCCATGGGCTGTGTCTATAACAATAATATCTACATTGGCATCCACAAGCCCTCGTATTCTTGCTTCCAGGTCTTCGGCAATACCAACTGCCGCACCAACCCTTAGGCGGCCAAATGAATCTTTACATGAATTTGGATATTTCCTTATTTTTTCAATATCTTTAATCGTTATCAATCCTTGAAGCCGTCCTTTTTTATCAACGATCAAAAGCTTTTCGATCTTTCTTTCATGTAAAATTGACTTTGATTCCTCAAGAGTAATGCCAATCGGCGCTGTGACCAGATTGTCCTTGGTCATTACAGTTGAAACCAATTCATTGACGTTGGTCTCAAACCTCAGATCACGGTTTGTAATAATGCCAACAAGATTGCCATCATGAACCACAGGGACACCAGATATTTTATATTGTTTCATGATATCAAGAACTTCTTGAATCTTTCTATCAGGCTCAATGATGATAGGATCTAAAATCATACCACTTTCAGATTTTTTGACTTTTTTTACCTCCAGGGATTGCTTTTCTATGCTCATATTTTTGTGAATAAATCCTATCCCTCCCTGGCGAGCCATGGTAATAGCCGTTTTTGCTTCTGTTACCGTGTCCATTGCCGCGCTGACAAGGGGGATATTCAATCCAATATTCCTGGATAGTTTTGTTTTAACATCCACCTGATTTGGCAATACATTGGAATTGGCCGGGATCAAAATCAGATCATCAAAAGTATAGCCATATCGTATCTTCATGTTATTCATTTACCTCTCCATTGAAATGATCTATTAAAAGCCCTTCCAGAATACCTGATAAACAAGCTGTAAATCGGGTAAACTTAAAAATATGCAATATTTTAATAATAAACAAAAAGCCGGCCAAGACGATATCGGCTCTTTCTAAATCCAATCCCGGATAACTTGCCCTATTGTCCAAAGACAAGGTACTTAGCTGATAAAAAAGCGAGTCCAATTGCTCCCGTTTTATGATCAAGCCATTAATCCTTTCAGGGTTGATGTCTTCCAGCGGAATATTATAAAGCATGGCTGCAAGGGTCGTTACAGTTCCTCCCGTACCAATTAAATGTTTCTCCTTGAGAACAAACCTGTTTATTGCTGTTAAGGACTTTTCCATGAAATTTGCAAGTGACTGAAACTCACTTTTAGTAGGGGGATCTGATTTAAAATATTTTTTGGATAAAACCATGGCTCCTAAGGGAATAGAATGTTTAAGGTCTCCTTTACTGGATAAAAATTCGGTGCTGCCGCCTCCGAGATCAAAAATAAGAGCTGTGGTTTCCTCTATAGCTAAGGCGGATAAAACACCTTTACCCATAAGATACGCCTCACCATGACCACTTATAATCCTGACCCGGATTCCGGTTTGTTGATAAATCGCAGCTATAAAATCAATTTGATTCAAAGCCTCTCGAACAACTCCCGTGGCTACAGCCAGAACTGATTCTGCATTATAAAATTTAATATATTCCAGGAATTCCTTTAAAGCGCCAATGGTTCTATGAAAGGCAGGTGGAGGAATTATTAATTTGTCTGCTTGATCGCATCCCTCTGCCAAACGAATATACACTCTCTTTCTGGCTAAAGGGGAAAAGGCATCAAATGTAGCAGACAATTTTTGTGCGACAAGCAACCTTGCAGTATATGTCCCTATATCAATAGCCGCCAGAATGTTATTCATCTATTGGTTACCAATATAAAGAGATCGAAAACAACTCGCATCTTTTTTTAGTGCTTGATCAATAAAATTTAATATCTTAGTCTGATCCTCTGGCATATTACCATTTACATTGATATAATTAGTATAGTGATCACTTAAAACTTTTGATTTTACCTCAAGATTTTCAATGAGCAACTTTAGCTCTTTAAGGACATCATGAGGGGATAATACCTGAAATTTATTTTTTTTTATCTGATGTAAGAGAAGGGTATTAATTTTAGGTAGAAATGTACGCAGACGTATAAAATCAGGATTAATCGCTGTTAAAACCCGAGCAGTTTCATGGGCATGTTCAGATGTGAGCGCTTTTCCTCCAATACCCAAAATCACATATTCGCTCAATTCAATTCCTGCTTCCTTCACCCATTTTCCTGCTTGTATCTGCTCTGCCGAATCAGTCCCCTTCTTTATACGCCTTAGAACTTCATCATCGCCGCTTTCAAGCCCTACATGGATACGTGTCAGGCCATGCTCCCTTAATTTAATCAGGTCTGCCAAACCCTTTTTATAAATATATTTTGATGATCCATATACGGTAATCCTGTCCAGGCTTGTAAAAATTGATTTTGCGTAAGAACAGATCTCGGCCAGATCATCAGTTGGCATTGCAATGGTGTTGCCTGCCGGGAAAAAAAGAGTACGAATTCCTGCCCCATACATTAATCTGGCCTGATCCATATCTTTTTTAATTTCCTGAGTGGATCTAACCCGATATGAAGGCCCCTTTTTGTATACCATACAAAAAGAACATTTATTATGTGGACAGCCGATGGTAGCCTGTATAAGAAGGCTGTCAGCCTCACTTGGCGGCCTGTAAATTGGTCCTTCGTAACGCATCTTGATTTAGATTCCTAAGGTAAA
>DAOWOF010000035.1 GCA_030642205.1 Desulfobacteraceae bacterium
AAAGGAAGCAAAGCCGGCTCTTCGTCTTAAGATCTATGCAAACCAGGCACAGAACAAGAAGTACATATACCAATTGCTAAACTCTTTAGATAGCCCGTTCAGGGGATATTCAAGCAAATTTTTTTATATGAAGCAATCCATGAAACTGTCTCATCAATAAAAAATGATAACGGAGGGTCAACTAATGTCAGACTGGAAATGTTCGAATTGCGGGTATGTATTACAAGATGAAAAGCCACCTGTTGAATGTCCATCATGTAAGGAAAAATGTGATTTCGTTGATGCAACATGTTATATTCCCGACTGCGGTCAAACAGGCAAAGACCCAAGGATAGGATAGTCTTTACAACAAAAGTTAGCAGTACAAGAAACTGTGTATTGTAATAAGCTAAAAACAATATACAGTATACCGTACAAAAGCTTAAGTATCGTTGCAGGATTAAAAGGAGAGGTGGCAATATCAAAAAAAAGAAATATAATTTTAAGATAGAATTTACCCAGTGCGCATGCGGAGAGATAAGTTTTTTAGGTCACGAGAAGTTACGAGAGAAATTTATAGGCAATGAAGACGAAGTGAAAATCCTTTGTCCCATTATGGAACCAGGATTAGAGGTGAACTAAAAGAAGAGAATCAAATTTAAAAAAGGGGAGTTAATCAATGGGTAAAGCACTTATAGTTTATTCTACAAGGACAGGTGAAACAAAAAACATTGCGGAATTGATTGCTGAAGGTATCCGAATTTCAGGAACAAAAGCAACTTTAATAAATGTTACGAGCCTTAAGAATGAAAAGGATCTTGATGGTTATGATGCCTATGTTTTTGGCTCTGCCACCTACCATGGTGAAATGATCCAGGGCATGAAAAAAATGCTTTTTATATCCGAAAAGGCAAATCTTGAAGGCAAAATTGGTGGATCCTTTGGCGCTTTTGGCTGGAGTGGAGAGGCCCCAGGCCGTATTTTCGAGACTATGAAGTATATCTTTAAAATGGATATGGTCAGCGGACCCTTACTTTTAAAATCTTCGATACTAGGCGGAGCCACTGTGATGGCACAGGATTACGGACGCGAAATTGCAAAAAAGATAAATGTTTCCTAGACAATAAATAAACAAAATTTAAAAACCGAAACGGTCATGACAACACCACAACACTGTCCTGTATGGAAGCAGTTTAAGAATTTGAAGGTTTTTTTCCTGTAAATGTCCAAATTGAGGGAAAGATAAGGAAATCTTTTCGGATGAATTTGATAAAAAGCACATCTGCACAGAGTGTGGCAAGGAATATAGACTTTGCCAAATGTACTTATGACGCTGGGAGATAGGGGCTGTAAATCTTATGGATCAGTATGAATAGACGCATCCCCTACCTACCCAATCAAAACAGAGAGGGACCGGATAACTCTAATTATAGGAGATATAATGGAATTTAAGACCTTTGATGAAATCATCACGTATGCAATTGAAAAGGAAAAACAAGCGGTTGCTTTTTATGAAGATTTAAGCAGGCATGAAAAATCTTCCGACATGAAAAATACTTTTCAATCCTTTGTAAAAGATGAGCAGAAACATGTGGAGATATTGACAAATCATTCAAAAAAAAATATTGAACGTTACAAGTTGAAGAAGATACACGATTTACAGAGAAGCAACTACCTTGTTGATATAAACTATGAACCTGGCATGGCTTTCCCTGATATCTTGAGGCTTGCCATGAAACGAGAAGAAAAGGCCGTTCAATTATATGAAGATTTGAGTAAACAGATGGAAATTGAAGAAAACAAGAAGCTCTTCGATGTTCTGGCTCAAGAAGAAAAAAAGCATAAATTAAAGATAGAAACAATCTTTGATGACTTAATGCTGGAAAGGGGAGATTAAATCGAATTTCCTGGAACCAATTTATTAAGGAAAATAATGATATGGAAAAGTATATATGCACGATTTGCGAATATGTATATGATCCTGAGGAAGGCGCTCCTGACGATAGAGTAGAAGCTGGTACAAGATTTGAAGATCTTTTAGAAGATTGGACATGTCCAGTTTGTGGCGCAACAAAAGATATGTTTGAAATTGAAGAATAATAATGTCATACAAACTAGTGAGTATAAGTAAAGTTACAGGTAGCTATTCAGCGAATATCCACTGTTTATGAGCTATGAAAATTTATCGTCAGGATAGAAAAAAAGGCCCTCAATGTTCGGATTGTCATCAATGCCAGAGATGTGGAATCAATCGTTGCCGTATTTGTATAAAAGGTGAACATCGGGCATGTAAAACGATATTTGAGACAGGTTTTACTTATGGTCAGTACAAAGAGTGGAGGCAAAACACAGGGAAGTCTCCTTAGTTCAAAGGATGAATTGGCAATCCGCGCACCAGAGTAGCCGGTTTGCCTGCCCTGTCGATTTGAGGATACCCCTTTCCCTTTACCAGCCAGAACACCCCAATCCCGTTCTACACATCTATGTCGTTCTGTCTCCTTTTATTTGTCTTTACTCACACTAATCAACAACTGATGTTACTACCTCAATTCGGGCCTTTTTCCTGAGATTTTCAAGCCATATGTCAAAGGCCCTTGATTGCTTTTCCTGCATAAGGCTAACACGGTACTTATCTTTTTCCTTATCAAATTTGCTTTGATCAACTTTCTCCTTTTCCACCAACCGTATAATATATGCTCCATTTTGATTATTAAAGATTTGATCAGGATAAGGCTTTGCCTTGGTCAGTCTGAATGCTGTCTCTGTCAGGGTTGGTATACCTACTATACCAGGGATGTCTTGCTGACGTGTGAAAGAGAGATTCGACTGGGCTATTAACTTGTTTTCATTAATAAGATCATCCCAGCCTTTGCCTTTATTAAGCTCCACCAAATATTTTTCAGCAACAGTTTTTGCCTTAAGAGAAGCCAGATGTGTCTTGTAATCATCTTTGACTGCTTCGTCAACTACCTCCAGTTTGGGTAAACAGGAGTCCTTTTTATCAATTAATTGAAATAGATAATATATATTTTGTAATTCTACTAAATCACTGATCTCATCTTTTTCCATGGCAAAAAGAGATTTGCCCATCTTTGCCGATCCCGAAATTCCAGGCACAGATTCAGACAGAGGAAAATAGTCGGTATTCCGGATCTTGAACCCATTTTCAGACGCATACTTTTTAAGGTCAATGTCATAGGGCATTTGATCTATAAGGGTGAGGCCTTTTTCATGTGCCAATTCCTGACTGGCATTATTGGCCAGGGATTCCTTTATCTTGTCACGTACCTCTGGTAATGTTTTTTGTCCTGCCTCTTTAATATCTTCAATCTTGATAATATGATAACCAAAACGGGTCCTCACCAGATCGCTGATATCCCCCTTCTTTAATTTGAAAACAGCATCTTCAAAGGCCTTGACCATCTGGCCTTTTTCAAAATAGCCCAGATCTCCTCCAGTCACCCTTGTAGGACCTTCGGAGAATTTTTTGGCCAATGAAGCAAAATCTTTATCTTCGCGTGCCTTGGCAAGGATCTCTTTTGCTGTTTTTAGTACTTTTTCGTTTTCTTTCTCAGGAGCATCCTTGCTCAGTTTGAAAAGGATATGTCTTGCCCGTACTTTTTTGGGAACAGAAAAGGAAGTAATATTAAATTCGTAATAATCCTTGATCTCGGAATCAGTGATATGGGCCTGATCCTTAAAATTAACCGGATCAATAGCAAGATAGGCTACTTTGATCTTTTCAGGAATTCTGTAAGATGCTTTCTTCTCATCAAAATAGGCTTCAAGTGATCCCTGATCAAATTTTACAGTATCTTGAAATTGTTCGGGCTTGACATGAATAAAATCAACTTTGATTTTTTCATTCTGAAAATGATAATAATCCCTGACCTCATGATCAGTAATGTTAATAAAGGCAGACAGAAAATTATTAAGTTTTTGATAAAGTAAATCTTTCGCAAGGTCTGCTTCAAAATCTTCCGGCTCCATCCGGGTCATGTTTAACATAGATCTGTATCTCCCTATGTCAAAATGGCTGTCTACCTGGAAAGCCTCATACTCTATAATTGTTTTCTGCACCTCATCCTCTGTAACTGACAGGCCTATTCTCCCTGCTTCCTGAGTGATCAGACGTTGACTTATAAGGTTATTGAGTGCCGTTCGTTTCAGATTCAGGGCCTTGGCCAATTGATCATTCCATACCCCTTTATATTTCTTTTGGAACATCTCACGGAGGGTAAAATAGGCTTTGTTAAATTCTTTTTTGGTAATTAGATCTCCATTTACCGTGGCAACCTTAAGATCCTTTTGCGAGGTAAAAGAATAGCCAAAATAAAAGATAAAGACCAATGCAATAATAGCAATCAAAAATTTGATCAACCAAGATTTTGCATGCTTTCTCATTAGGCCCATTAACATGCGGGATATCCTCCTTATAAGGTTTATAAAAACAGGTACTATGTTATAATTTATTTAAAAAAACGTAACAATTCAGCTAGTTCAAGGATGCTGATTTCAGACACGTAACACTGATTTGATTAAAACTTTGAAACTGTTTGAACCTTAGAAATCGTTAAGAAAGGATCTATCAGGTAGCTGAACCTGTTTGTAGAATTCCTTGGCGTATAATTATACATATTTATACTTAGCGAATTCTTTCTTTACGCCCTCTGGTGAGTTTTTCATGGTTTAATCAGATTAGTGTTGCTGTGGATATTAACTTAATAGTTACAAAAAAACAATATATTGCCACACGTCATTAAAATGTCTAAAGATTATCCCATAATTTCCAGAAATTTGGAAACGATTTTGCAACACAATTAGTATTTTTTATCTCGATACCGGGAATCCTTGATCCAATTACAGCCAGACTCATAGCGAGACGATGGTCATCATGGGGATCTACGGTTCCTCCATTCAGGCTATGTCTGCCATGTATGATGAGCCCGTCATCAAGTTCATCTATCTTTCCTCCCAATTTCTGCCATTCCGTGGCAACTGCCTTGAGTCTGTCGCTTTCCTTGAAGCGCAGATGAGGAACATTTAGAATCCTGGTTCTACCTTCCGCGAAAAGGGCAATAGCTGCCAAAGTTGGAACCATATCAGGCATGGAACTCATATCGACGTCAATACCCCTTAGTTTGCCTCCCACGACCTTGACAGAACCTGATTTCCTGTCAACAAAACAGCCCATCTTCGCAAGGACATCCAAAAAACCAAGATCTCCCTGACTGGCGCCAAAGGGATAGATATTCTCTGTTGTCATAGAGCCTCCTGTCACGGCCGCGGCCGCCCAAAAATAGGAGGCCGATGAAATATCTCCCTGTACATTAAAGATTGTCGGACGATAGCTATGACCGCCATCTACTTTAAAATAATGATAACCATCCTGCTCTACATCAATGCCAAAGGCTTTCATCACATCAATTGTAATATCCACATAGGGGCTTGAAACCAGTTCTCCTTCAATTTCCAGTTCAACACCTTTTTTGGTATAAGGCCCTGATAAAAGGATTGATGAAATAAACTGACTGCTCTGATTCCCCTGAATAGAGGCCTTGCCGCCATTGATTCCATTGGCCTTGATATTGACAGGAGGACAATCATTATTATCAACACAAACGGCATCCACGCCAAGTTGCCGTACCGCCTTTACCAAGGCCCCAATAGGCCGCTTAAGCATTCGGTCTACGCCTGTTATAATAAAATCACCTCTGGCAAGGGCAATCACGGACAAAAGGAGTCTGAACGATGTCCCTGAGTTTCCCATAAAAATTTCTTTTCTTGTACTTGGTATATCAAAACAATCTCCCTGGCCGATTATTTTAAGATCATCACCCATCTCCAGGATCTTTACTCCCAGTTCCCGCAAGGCATTTTGAGTATAAAGTGTATCTTCACAGCTCAAATAATTTTTTATAATACTTTCACCCCTGGCCAGGCTGGCCGTAATAATGGCCCTGTGTGTAATGCTCTTTGAGCCGGGAATCCTGACTTTGCCTTCAAGTCTGTTTACAGGTTTAATTCTTTTCATTGTAATTTCTCAGGTATGTTCTCTCTTTGCTTATGATCCAAAAAGATCAAGGAGATCTTTCATTTCTGTTAAAGGTATTTGACCTGCTGCCGATTCCTGGCCTGATTTAAGGGAAGCAAAAGTTAAATAGCTGCCCAGCAGCAGCGAAAATACGCGGCTGATCCGACCCATGGACCCCATACAAAAGGCAATAATCTTTATATTTAAATCAAGAGCCAAAGGAATCAGGCCTAAAACCCGCAGATTGTCTGCCGCTGTTCTGGCCGGGGTTATAATCTTGACGATCTCGGCCCCGGTGGCGGCCATATTATGAAAAAGGGCCTCCAGCTTGTCTTTGGAAGGGGTTTTGTACAGATGATGATGGGAAATAATTAATTTTGATGTCCCGGATAAGGAAAAAAGCATCTGACGATATTCAAGCGGCAGACTGTATTCCACATCCACAAAATCTGCCCCCAACTCAATGGCCATTGACAGATAATGCGCCTGCGAGGCATAGCCTGCCTTGCCGCTGCCTCCTTCCTTTTTGGATCTATAGGTTATAATAAGCGGCTTGGCGGACTTCTGAATCAATTCTGCCAGATCAAAACTCTCCATCACATCCAGCCGGATTTCAAACAGGTCAGCGTCATTGCCTGCCTGGGCCATTTTAGCAAAAGCTTCCGCATTATTACGGGCCATCACAGGAATACAGATCATGAAATGACAGTCCTATTTTTCAGTTATTGTTTCATTTATTTTATGACCAAAATGGCGGCCAGCTTCTTCCACATAACCCAGAACTTCATCTCCTTTTTTGACTTTTACCACAGAGACAGGCTTCCCCTGTGTGTCTGTCAACCGTATGGTCTCGGCATTTTGCAAAATAGTGGTGACAGGGCCCTTAGGGCCTGTTGCCTCAACCAGGAGCAATGGTCTTCGTTCAATTTTAACCCTTCCTACAATCAAGGATATGGCCTCGCCTTTGGCATTTACCCCCATTACTTCATCACCTGCCTTGATTTCTGACAGGTAGCGGGTCTTGCCGCCGGGAGTCATTACATAGGCATGCACTGCTCCAGCGTTGACACGAAAAGGTCTTGGCGCGACGTAAGGATTTTCAATGCTCTCGGCATGGATCAGAAAAAGGGCCTGGCTGCTATTGCCTATCAAACAGCCTTCGCCTATTCCCATTATGGAACAGGTATCAATGCAAACCCTGTCTCCCATACCCAGAGAGCAAATTCTGTCGATCTTGAACTTTGTTAGCTCCACAGTCTGGCTGGCTGATTTTATTTCATTAATAATCTCTTTAACCCGAACTGGATTTCTCTCTGTGATAATAAGTCCATCCACCCCCTTTTCCAGGATTCCCATGGCGGTTACAGCGCTTTCAAGATCTTTTACTTCCACAAAAATATTGCTGGTTTGAGCCACAAGGTTTTCCAGGGGGATTATGGTCCAGTCATCAGTCTTGACAACAACTTTTTTATCACGGCTTAACTGGATAATCTTTTCTTCATCCGCAGTTGACCTGATTTCCATGACAACTACATCCTTGCCCCATACCAGATCGCCTGTATCAGAAACCGTGGCAATCAAGCCCAGCTCCTTTACCTTGTCAACCTTGTCAGGGGCGACAATAACGGCTTCAGCGCCGGCTTCAAGAGCTGTTGTGACTAATTCTTTATTCCATGGATCAGCTTTTACCCAAATGTCTTTCATTACTTAACAATCTCCGTTGATATTAAAGGATATCGTACCTATTCAGCGAATATCCACCGCAACACTGATCTGATTACACTTTGAAACTGTTTGAATGTATTAGAGATCGTTAAGAAAGAACCCATCAGGGCTGAATCTATTTGTAGAATTTCCTAGTGTATCATTATCCATGTTTATATTTAACGGGTTCTTTCTTTACGACCTCTTATCCATGAGTTTTTCATGGTTTAATCAGATTAGTGTTGCGTGTCTGAAATCAGCATCTTGTTACATTGCTGAATAGTTACAGGATATCTTTCATTTTTTTAAAGAGATCCATAAAGGCATCTCTGTCTTTTCTTTTGGCAATTTCTGCCAATTCTTTGCCCGCCTCAAGATACTGATCCAGAAATGTCACAGAATAGGGATTATCCATCAAGAGTGAACCAAAAAGCTCACCCGGCTGATTCAGTATCGCCACGATCCTGTCCAGCCTTTCTCTGAATGTTAGAGTAGAACATTTTTTAAGATCATCAAGGTTTAATCCTGAACGGCTGATCAAAAGTCCCAGCGCAATGGTGGAAAAATGATTAACTGCCTGGATAAGGCCCATTAGACGATCATGTTCCTGGGGCTGCAATACGGTTATGTCCAGTCCTGCCTCTTGCAGGACTTTATAGAGCCAGTCCAGCCATCTTTCTCCCCTTCCGGGACAAACAGCGACCCTTAATGGTTTATCAGTAGACACATCAGGGCCAAAAAGTGGGTGCAAACCTATAACTTCTGCCTGTGAATATTTACACATTGCGACTATTGGCTCGGTTTTTATAGAAGTTAAATCCATCAAAAGCGCATCTTCACGCACTAATGGCGCAAGTTTGCGGATTACATTCATCGTCTCGTCAATAGGCACCGAGATTACAACCACATCACATATCCTGGCCATTTCTTCTGGAGTAAGGGAGGTTTTTCGACCAACCTTGTGTATCTCAAAGCCCAAAGGCTCCATGATATTGGCCAGCCAGGATCCCATCCTGCCGGTGCCTCCCATAATTCCGATTATTGGTCTAGTTGGTATCATCATTCATCCGGATTTCCTGCAGCCGGATATGATCCCAGCTTTTTTAAAAAAGCGCAATGCATCTCCATCTCCTGCATAGCTTCATGGACTTTTTGATCTTTTTCATGGCCTTCCAGATCGACAAAAAACAGATACTCCCAGTTTCTGGTTCTCATGGGCCGTGATTCGATCCTGCTCATATTAATATTTTTGCGGGCCAATACTTCCATAACTTTAAAGAGTGTGCCAGGTCTATGACTGAGAGAAAAAATAATAGATGTTTTGTCTCTGCCTGTTGGTTGTGAATCAGTTTTTCCTATCACAAAAAATCGGGTAATATTATCCGGCTGATCCTCGATATTCTCTTTAAGGATATTCAGACCATATTTTCGGGCCGACAGCCTGCTCCCTATGGCCAGCGCATCATGGTCATCTGCTGCCATTTTGGCTGCGAGGGATGTGCTGGCAACTTTGTTAACAGGCATTCCGTTTAAATTACTTTTTATCCAGTTACGGCACTGCGCGATAGGCATGGGATGCGAATACAGGCGTTTTGTTTCTTTTATTTCATTTGCTTTGCTTAACAAATGGTTCCTGATTCGCAAATGTGATTCAGCGCTGATCTTTAAATTATAATTATGTAGCAGATCCAGGTTCCTGTTTATTGATCCTTCATAGGAATTTTCAATAGGCACAATACCCTTTTGACATACTCCTTTTTCGACCATGGCAAAGATATCTTCAAATGAATCAGCAGGCTTATAAGATGTGGATCTGCCAAAAAGCGAGATGGCTGCCTGATGGGAAAAAGTTGCTTCAGGGCCTAAAAAAGCGACTGTAAGAGGCTCCTGGGCTGCTCGTGAGGCCGAGAAGATTTCGTTAAATATATGGCGAATAAAATCTTTTGGTAATCTGCCCTGGCTTTTGGCTGTTAATTTACTCAGAACAGCCTCCTCCCTGGCCGGATCAATGACCTGCATTCCGCGGTCTTTTTTAAATTTGCCAATGGCCGCCGCAACCTCTTGCCTTTGAGCCAAAAGGGAAATAAGGTCATTGTCAATGCTGTCAATATCTTTTCTATAACCCTCAAGGGAAGACCAGCCAGGATCCATATCGTCCTCTTTCAATAGGATTCTCCTCTAAGCTTTTGCAAGAAAGTTCAAGGCTTCATCTACTGAAGCGTTTTCATGGACAATCATGGAAAGAGCCCCTACCATTCTGGTTGGATTATTATGTTGAAAGACATTCCGGCCAATGGATGTTCCGGATCCTCCAGCCTCGATAGCGCCCTTTACCATCTCCAGAATGGCTTTATCGGAATCCATTTTTTCACCTCCGGCAATAATAACAGGAACATGACAGCCTTCCACTACCTTACGAAAGGAGTCAGGGGCTCCTGTATAAGACACCTTTACTATATCAGCTCCCAGCTCCGCGCCAAGACGGGCGGCATGTTTTATGGCTTCCACATCATACTCATTTTTAATATTTCTTCCCCTTGGATAGATCATGGCTAAAAGAGGCATGCCCCATTCAGAGGCAATCCGGCCAATTCTGCCCATATCCGCCAACATTTCTTTTTCATGCCTGTTGCCAATATTAATATGAATAGACACTGCATCAGCACCCAGCTTGATTGCTTCTTCAACAGAACAAACTATGGCCTTGGCATTTGCTTCAGGCGATAATGAAGTGCTGCCGGAAAGATGGACAATCAAACCCATATCAGGCCCTCCGCGTCGATGGCCGCGGGGCACAATCCCTTTATGAACAACTACCGCGTTTGCTCCCCCGTCTGCCACCTGACTCATGGCATCTCTCATATTTGTGATGCCAAGGATTGGGCCAACGCTGACGCCATGGTCTATAGGGACAATGACTGCTCTTCCGGTTTTACGGTTGAAAATCCTTTCCAGCCTGATTTCTTTTCCAATCATTTTCAAACTCCTGTTATTTGACTAGTTCATAAATAGCGCCTGAACCTGAAAAAAACATCCTGTTTTCGTTCAGGAGCTAAATAGGTGTAAATATTATCCAATACCTTGAAAGATTGTCCAGGATCAGGCGTAAGCCTTCTTTTACCTGATTGTCTTTATCCTCAGATAATGATCAGCCAGCACAAGCCTTGCCATTGCCTCAAGAACAGGAATAATCCTTGGAATGGCTGAAGCATCATGTCTCCCCGTAAGATTCAGTTTTACCGGAGTTCCCTGACGATCAATCGTATCCTGCTCCTGACTGATTGATGGAATCGGTTTTACAGCTGCCCGCAAAATTATTTCCTGACCGCTGGAAATGCCTCCAAGGATACCTCCGGCGTTATTGGATGCAAAACCATTGGCATTAATCGGATCATTATTTTGACTTCCCTTTAATCTCGCAGCCTCAAAACCTGCTCCTATCTCGAATCCTTTTACTGCTCCTACTGACATTATTGCCTTTGCCAGATCAGCCTCAAGCTTATCAAAGACCGGTTCCCCCAAACCGGCAGGGCATCCCTTAATCAGTATCTCAACAATACCTCCCAGGGAATCTCCAGCTTCACGAGTTTTAATTGAAAGTTCTTCCATTGCTCTTGAAGCCTCCGGATCAGGACAGTAAAATGGACTTTTCTCCAGATATTCCAGATTGATATTTGCGGCCCTGATTCCTCCTAATTCCAAGGTATAGGCGATGCACTCAGTATTCAGCGGCAAAAGAACCTTTGCCGCGACAACTCCAGCTGCTACCCGGGCAGCTGTTTCCCTGGCTGATGCCCTTCCGCCTCCCTTGAAATCAAAGTGTGTATACTTTTTATAATATGAGTAATCGGCATGACCAGGCCTGAAAAGCCTGCGTAATATTTCATATGGTTTACTATTAGCATCTTTATTTCGAATAAAGAGCATTACAGGAGCGCCGGTAGTCAAGCCTTCAAAGACTCCTGACATGATTTCAACCTTATCATCTTCTTTTCTGGGAGTCGAGATTGCATGCCTGCCAGGCCGACGGCGCGCCATATCTTTTATAAAGTCTTCTTCCTTCAAGCTTATCCGTGGCGGGCAGCCATCAATTATAACGCCAATGCCGATTCCATGGGATTCGCCAAAGGTTGTAATTTTAAATACCTTGCCAAATGAATTTCCTGCCATTTTATTCCCTTAATCAGCGCTTGAAGGAAAACTGTCTTTTCGAAGTCCGCGCTTATCCCGCCAATATCTGCGTTGTTCAGGCTGTCAGCTATGACGAGCTTTTGCGCCCTGCTCTTGATGCTCATCGAAAAAAGCCAGGATTTATAACCTTCTGAGACATAGCTGAAGTTCTATATAATGAATGCCAAAAAAAAGCTGTGGGCTTTTATATCTCCCACAGCTTGAATTTACAAATAAATGAAATCAATCCACGGGCAAGATAATCTCTCTGCAAAAATAGAAAAAAAAGAGTCTTATGGATTGGTTTAACATCATTTTATTAGCCTGTAAAATATTTATTTTATCAAATTCTTGTAAACCTAAAATATATGGGTTGTCAAGGATTTTTAATCATTAGTTCTCAAGCCCTTGAAGTCCTTTCCTCCATATTGGCTTCCAGGTCCGAATATAATTTGGTTACTTGTTCAAGATCCTCTTCCTTAGCCTGCCAATATCCCCTTTGTTCTGCTTCAAGCAGCCTTTTGATGATATCCATAGCGGCGAACTGATTATTTTCCTTTAACAGTGAAAAAATGCGCTGATTATCCAGATAAGTATCTTTAACCTCTTCAAAGATCCATGTTCCCACTTGTTTGGTAGTGGCCGCAAGGCCAATCAGATTCTCCATCTGCCTGGCAATATGCTGGGCGCCGTGTACCTTGTGCTTCAAAATATCATTGAAGTATTTCGGGTTCAAAAGCCGTGTTCGCACACCGATTTCAATAGCCTTTCGGGCATCATCTGTATATATTGCGCTGGCAGTGCTATCAGTAACAAGCATGAGGGGTTTAGCGCCTTTAATGTTTTCTATTGCCTTGCTCAAACCACCAAAAAACTCATAATAATGGTTAAGATCAATTATGGAATAATCAGCCGTATTCCTGACCTGGGACAGGATATCTACCTTTTTCAGATTGGCCTCAAAAATCTCTTTTTGGGATTGCCCTCTCCTTGTTCGCGTATAAATATGCCTTTGGGATGCCAGATAGCTATCTATGATTTCAGACTCCTTACGCCAGCTGGATTCCCCTATCATAGATGTAATCCCGGTCCCGTATCCCCCTTCAGGAGGGCCAAATATCCTGGCTGATGCCAATCCCCATCCCTGATCCGGCTTTATTTCCTGCTTTAATTCATCAAATATGGCCTGGCTATGCTTACGGATAAAATTTATTTCCACGGGTTCGTCCAATAATGAAACCGCTTCATAGATTTCATCCAGAAAATCTATCAGCATAGGAAACATATCCCTGAAAAAACCACAGATTGTTATGAGGCAGTCGATTCTTGGTCTCTTGAGTTCTTTAAGAGGAATGATCTCAAATTTTTTCTCCATCACATCAAAGGCAGGCAGTATCTTTACTCCAAGATAATAAAGGATCTGGCCAATGGTTTCGCCTTTTGTTTGTGAGGTCTCAAAGCCCCATAGGACTACACTTACCGATTCAGGATATTTTCCTTCCTGTTTAAAATAAAAATCCATAGTATTTACGGCAATCTCCTTGCCTCTTTCCACTGCAGTATCGCTGGGAACAAGTCTTGCGTCAAACTGACAGATATTATATCCTGTTGGCAATATATCCGGATCGCGAATCAGGTCGCCTCCCAGCCTGGCTTCAATATAATTCCCGTCAAGAGCATTCAATAAGCCGGCTATCTCATTAGTGGAATCCAGCCTTTTAAGGCATTTTTCACCAAATTTCATGCTGGATAAAAGCTTTCTTTGATCATTTCTGCTTAATTGTTCCCGAAAAAGCCTGTATATATTTTTCTCTCCGAAAAAATAATCCTCTATAAGATCCCTCAGCAGGCTCCATATATGATCATCCTTTTTAAGGGGAGGCATTCCCTTGGTATCAAGGCCATCAAACTTTAAGCCATTAAATGCATTTGCAACCAGGTCTTTTAGGGAAACAATCTTATTCCTTTTCCAGGATAATATAGCCAAAAGGAAACATATTTTTTCCTTTTGATCAAAGGAGCGACCGAATTCATGGAGACCGGCAGGAATAAGAGAATTTTTAAAGCGGATGAGTTCTTTGGTAAGAGTATCTATTGAAAAGACATCTTTGGAATCCAGCTTAAGGGCAGCAGCCTTCTTTTTTATGGTCTCAAAAAGTTTCTCCTGCCTCTTTGGAAATAACTGAGAGGCCTCAAGGTATTCAGCAAGAAGGCTTTCCAGTTCGAGATACCCGCCATAGGAATCAGCCCTTTTAAAGGGCGCCCCGGAATAACTGATAAGACAGGCATGGCTCCGACGTCTCGCGATAGTCGCCCCGGATGGATTTCCGCTATAGCAGATATAAAGATGAGGCA
>DAOWOF010000125.1 GCA_030642205.1 Desulfobacteraceae bacterium
GTTTGAAACTTTAAAGACAAATTGAATGTCTTATCTAAATTTACTTACTGTAATTTTCATGAGAAATGCTAAGAAGATCCAAATTGTTTTTTCGACATAGATTGATAATAGAGTGCATTTAAATAAATTAACCCTCACTGTTGATGGATTTTTTTGCGAGTCCATCATGGATTACCCTATAAATAATCTTTATCAAATAATTTCAATGGAGAAATGTTATGGATTTTGCTTTCAATGAAGACTTGGAGATGTTGCGCAAAATGGCGCGTGATTTTGCGAATGATAAAATAGCTCCGCATGCTGATGCCTGGGATGAAGATCATTATTTTCCTTATGAAGAAGTTATAAAGCCAATGGCTGAACTTGGTTTTTTTGGCACCGTTATTCCTGAAGAATATGGTGGGAATAATATGGGCTGGCTGGCTACAATGATCCTAACCGAGGAGATTTCACGGGCATCCAGCTCTATGAGGGTTCAGATAAATATGTTGGCTCTTGGCTGCGCATTTACCATTTGCCGCTATGGCTCAGAAGAGCTTAAGAAAAAATATATCCCTAAACTGGTGAGCGCGGAATATATCGGAGGGTTTGCGATAACTGAACCAAATGCCGGATCAGATGTTATGTCCATGAAATCAAATGCCGTTGATAAAGGAGACCACTGGTTATTGAATGGCTCCAAGACATGGATTTCAAATGCTTCAGTGGCTGATGTCCTTATTTACTATGCCTATACTGACAAATCTGCAAGGGGAGGCGGCCTTTCAGCCTTTGTCATTGAGCCAAAGAACTTTAATGGGATTAGTACTACTAATCTGGATAAACTGGGTACCAGGAGTACTCCTACCGGCGAAATATACCTGGAGGACACAAAAATTCCTAAAGAAAATATATTAGGCAAGCCGGGTGATGGAGCCAACATTGTATTTGGATCCCTGAATCAGTCGCGGCTTTCAGCCGCGGCAGGCGGCATTGGTCTGGCTCAGGCATGCCTGGATTCTGTGATTTCTTATTGTAATGAGAGAGAACAGTTTGGCAAACCTATTGGAACTTTTCAGATGAATCAGGATATGGTGGCTCAAATAGCCTCGGAAATCGAAGCGGCGCGGATGATGGTCTATAAGGCGGCCTGGCAAAAAGATAAAGGCCAATTGGGAAATACCCTGGATGTCGCTTATGCTAAATATCTGTCAGGGGAAGTTGCAGTCAAGGCCTCTCATGTGGCAATGAAGATCATGGGCGCTTATGGATATTCAACAGAATATCCTGTGGCGCGCTATTACCGTGATGCCCCTGCCTATCAACTGGTGGAAGGTTCCTCCAATATCTGTAAATGGATTATTGCTCTGGATCAGCTGGGGATCAAAAAAGCTAATAGATAATTTTGATGGCCTCGTAAAAAAAATCATTAACAGGCCGAGGGCCTGTCTGCGCGTCTATTTTCATGGAGAAGAAGATGAAAGCATATTTTGAAAAAATGAATGACCTTGGCAAGAAACTTACAGAAGTTCAAATAAATGCATCTAAAGAGAATGTGGCAGAGATTGAGAAAGTTGAAACAGAGGTACAATCGGCTATTGAAGCCGTAAAAAATGCTGGTATTCCTGCTGAAAAAATCAGACAAAGAGGGCAAATGACAGTATGGGAACGGATTGATTACCTCATTGATCCCGGGACATGGAGTCCCTTGCATACTTTGTATAATCCCAAATTAAATGAGGAGGGGACCACCGGAGTTATTGACGGTCTTGGCAAGATAAATGGCAAATGGGCAGTAATTATTGGATTTGACAATAAAGTTATGGCCGGGGCATGGATTGCGGGGCAGGCCGAAAATCAGCTCAGGGTTACTGATATGGCCAAGAGGCTCCATGTCCCGTTGGTTTGGATCGTAAATTGCAGTGGCGTAAAATTACCGGAACAACATGAGGTTTACGCGGATAGAAGAGGCAATGGCGCGACTTTTTTTAGACATGCTGAACTGGAAAAAGAGGGTGTTCCTATCCTGGCTGGCATTTATGGCACCAACCCTGCTGGCGGCGGCTATCAAGGCATAAGCCCTACAATCCTTTTGGCGCATAAAGATGCGAATATCGCTGTTGGGGGAGGAGGGATTGTGGGAGGCATGAGCCCCAAAGGTTTTTTTGATGAAGATGGAGCCGAGCAGCTTATTGAAGCAACCCGTCATTTTAAGGAGGCGCCTCCAGGAAGCATTGGTGTTCATCATGACGTAACAGGTTTTTTTAAAGAGGTCTATGAAACGGAAAAAGGCGTCCTGGATGCCATTAAAAAATATATGGATATGTGTCCTGCGTATGGGCCTGACTTTTTCCGTGTAGCTGAGCCAAAGGAACCGAAATTCTCTTCTGAAGATCTTAATAAAATTTTGGCCTTTAATCAAAAGAGGAGCTATAATTTTGATGAAATCCTTGCGCGGATTTTTGATGGTAGTGAGCATATGGAGTTTAGGCCTGATTATGGGCCGGAAGTCTATACCGGATTAGCCAAAATGGATGGTTTCCTGGTCGGGTTCATTGGCAACCGCCAAGGCTTTTTAGGCGCCGCTTATCCTGAATATGCCCCTTATCCTGGTATTGGCGGGAAATTATACCGTCAGGGATTGATCAAGATGAACGAATTCGTTATCCTTTGCGGCAGAGACCGCATACCCATTGTATGGTTTCAGGATACAACCGGAATTGATGTGGGAGATATAGCGGAAAAGGCTGAACTCCTTGGCCTTGGTCAGTCTCTTATTTATTCTATTGAACAAACCGATGTCCCGCAAATCTGTATTATTTTAAGAAAAGGGACAGCAGCCGCGCATTATATTATGGGAGGGCCTACTGCCAATAATCATAATGCCTTTACCCTGGGGACTCCTGCCACGGAGATCTATGTCATGCATGGTGAAACTGCAGCAGCAGCATCTTTTTCAAGGAGGCTGGTCAAGGAAAAGGACGCCGGACGACCCCTGGCGCCTGTTATTGAAAAGATGAATAACCTTGCAAAACAGTATCATGAAAATTCAAGACCCATTTATTGTGCCAACAGGGGCTTTGTAGATGAGATTGTTTCTCTTAAAGATATCAGGAAATATATTATGGCATTTGCCGGTTGTGTTTATCAGAATCCTGTTTCTTTTTGTCCGCATCATCAATTAATGCTCCCCAGAATTATTAAAGGCTAAGCCTGCTAATTTAATAAGGGGCTGTCACAAAAAGTATAAAAAAAAATAATGACAATGTTTATCAGATGCTATAATTTAGGGGAATATATCATAAAAAAGTTTCTCTATTTAAGGAGGTGTATTGCCTTATGGGTGGGGAAACACTTTAAATTTATTTCAGATGACGGGGGAGCCGCAATCCTTCCCCGTCGAATAAAAAGGCTCACTGACTTTTTATTCGGTTGTCAAATTTGACCCTGACGCCAAAATCTGGCAAAAGGGGAAGTCATGTAAGGGCTGCTATACCTTGCCTGGCTTTAAACTGATAAGATACGAAAATCTTTTCCGGGAAGGGATAACTTGTTAAAAAAAGACATTAAAAGTATGAATAATCTGGAGAAAGATTCTGATTCAATTCCATGTCGCCTTTATGGAAAGATACCTCCGGAAAAAGAGGGCGCTATTACTGACAATGTGCTTTCTATATGTAAAACACTTTCCAGTGAACGTTATCAGGCCTTTATAGAGAATATTAATGTTGGAGTATATGAATTAGATATCCATGGAAATTTTTTATATTTTAACAACTCCTTGTGTAATATTTTCAGCTATCCAAGAGAGGAAATCCAATTTCAACCTTTTTCAAAATTTATGACTGAAGAAGATTCCAGGATGGTTGGTGATGCCTTTAAATATATGTATGAAACCAATAAAAGCATATCTGACCTCATTTGGAAGATCAAAGATAAACATGGAGACCTCAGGATTATTCAGTTATCGGCTAATTTGATTCATAATAAAATGGGAGATACGATTGGATATCGTGGGATTGCCATCGATATTACGGATCAATATAATGCTCAGATAGCACTTGTTAAATCAGAGAGAAGTTATCGTACCTTTCTGGATTTTATTCCTTATCCTATTATAGTCTTTACGACGGAAGGGTTGGTTTCCTATCTAAATCCTGCTTTTACAGAAGTCTTTGGTTGGAGCTTCGACGAAGTTTTTGAAAAAGAGATCCATTTTATTCCAAAAGGTCTGAAACAGGAAAACAGGGAAATTACAAAACAATTTTTCCAGGAAAAAGTCATACTTCGTCATGAGACCCAACGATTAACAATTGACGGGCGGCTTCTGGATGTTGTTATGCAATCTATTGCCTATTTGGAAACTGACGGCACACCTCCCGGAGAACTTGTTATTTTAAGGGATATTACCAGGGAAAAAAGGATTGCGCGTAATAATGAGGCCATGATGAGGATTAGCATGGCCTTGCCTGAATACCTTGATCTGGAAGAACTGCTGGATTTTATCAGCGCTGAAATCAGACGTCTGTTAAAGACCCTTGGGGCGCTGGTAATCATGCTTGATGAAGAAAAAGAGGAACTCTTTGTGCTGGGAGCATCCTATGTCGATCCAGTTATCCAGGAAAAAGTAAAACGATTTCGTTTTTCAACCAAAGATCTTCATGGGGGGCATGTAATTAACACTGGCGAGCCTCTTATTATCTCGGATACATCCAAAGATCCTGAATTCTACAGGGAGAGAGATAAAGCCCTGGGATATAAAACTGAAAACATACTGGAAGTGCCATTGAGAAGCAGCGACAGGACTATTGGCGTATTATGCGCTATTAATAAAACACAAAGAGGGTTTGATGAAACAGATATTGAACTATTAAATATGATTGCAGGGACAGTGGCCATCTCCATTGAGAATGCCCGATTTTCAGAGGAACTGAAAAAGGCATATAAAGAAGTCTCCAGCCTTAACCGAGCCAAAGACAAGGTTATAAATCATCTTTCCCATGAATTAAAAACTCCCCTTTCTGTGTTGAGCGCTTCATTGAATACCTTGAAAAAGAGATTGCGTTCACAACCAAAGGAGGTCTGGGGTCCTACCATGGCCAGGGCAGAACGCAACCTTGAGAGGGTTCTGGAGATTCAATACCAGGTGGAGGATATTATCAGGGGCAGACATAATGATGTTCATTATCTTGTTTCCTGGCTGCTGGATCAATGCGCTGATGCCTTGACATCCCTGGTTGCTGAAGAAGTGGGGGAAGGGTCTGTAGTCAAACGTGTCAAGGATCGGATTGATGAAATTTTTGGTTATAAAGACAGCATTCCCAAGGAGATTTATCTGGATCAGATTGTTGCCGATAGAATGCGAATTCTTGAGCCATCTTATGCTCATCGTTATGTTAATATAATCAAGAGGCTGGATGATTCCTGTTCCAAATGCATTCCTTTGGATCCATTGCAAAAAGTAATTGACGGTCTTATAAAAAATGCCATTGAAAATACACCGGATGAAGGTAAAATTGAAATTATTGTACAAAAAAAAGGGCATGGAACCGAGGTAATTATCAAGGATTATGGTGTTGGAATAACAGAGGAGAACCAAAGACTCTTATTTGAAGGTTTTATTTCTACTCAGGATACCCTGTCCTATTCTTCAAAAAGACCATACGATTTTAATGCGGGTGGAAAAGGAGCGGATCTTCTGCGTATTAAAATCTTCTCGGACCGCTTTAATTTCAGAATTGGATTTAAATCCACCAGGTGTTCATTTATACCGAAATCGAGCGATGTATGTCCCGGAAAGATCTCGAATTGCAGCTTTTGCAAATGTAAAGAGGATTGCTACTCTTCGGGCGGCACCTCTTTTATTCTGTTTTTTCCGGCAGATAAAATTAGAGATGGTTGCAGCCCGCAGTTATGAACTTAATCTTCTGAATGGATAGAGGAGAGTGCAATGATCATACAATGTGAAGAATGTGGAACTAAATTTAATTTTGATAAATCATTGCTTAATAAAAATGGCTCAAAGGTCAGATGTTCCAAATGCAAATATGTTTTCACCGTTTTTCCTGATGAACTGAATAGCCCTGACATAGATAAAGATATTAAAGTTGAAAATAAAGAACTGGAAAAGACTCTGGTCCAGGATTCTCCTCAAATAAAAGAAGCGATCAGGCCTGAAAATCAAGATTTAGAGAAAACAATAGTTCAGCCTCCTCCGTTATTACAAGATGATGAACCTGATTCAGAGGTCTTTGATGCTGCCTCTGAATTTAAATATCTGGATACAGCTGATCAAGAGCAGTCTTCCGAAGCATCTCCTTCTGAGACGGAAAAATCAAGTGAAACAAAAGAAGTTCCAGCGAAAGAAAAAATAACTCCTTCTTTAAGGCCCATTAAACCAAAAAGGAGCAAGTTAATACTTGCATTGAAAATTTTTATTATAACTATTGTAATAATCCTTCTAGTCCTTGTGGGAGGGATGCTTTTTGCCCCGGAGCTGATTCCAAGGCCTTTTAATTTGCTAAAACCTGTGACGGTCACGGAAACTCCTGATATGGGTATTAGCCGACTGGAATTTCCTTTTGCTGACGGCTCTTTCATGACCTCCGCAGAAGGCAGCAGCCTTTTTGTGATTCGAGGTAAAATTAAAAATAATTACTCTTCTATACGTAGGTTTATACTTATAAAAGGCAGTGTCCTGAATGATAAAGGACAAGTAATCAAGAAAAAAGTGGTTTATGCGGGCAACATTCTTTCAGATAGAGAAATCAAGACACTGTCCATTGCAAAAATCAATGAAATGATGAAAAGACGTCATAATATTCCAACTAAGAATTTAACTGTCACAGGAGGAGGACTAATTCCTTTTGTGATAGTCCTGGAAAACCTGCCTGAAAATATCAGTGAATTTACGGTGGAAGCAATTAGCTCATCCCCTGGTCCCTAAAAGACTCTGATATGGCTTTTTTCTTCCTAACATTCTTCCTGTAATTAAAGA
>DAOWOF010000184.1 GCA_030642205.1 Desulfobacteraceae bacterium
AACAACCAAGAGAGACAACGGAACATGCTGGAGTAATTATTATAGCTGATCCTAAAATAGTCCCGCCGATTAAAGGAGAAGATGTAATAAGGGCTTATGGCCCAAAAACTGCCAAATCCAATGTTTTAGACATGATCAGTCGAGGTTTTGCTTCAGCTGCCATGGCTATGAAATTAATGGGTGAAATCTCTCATCATCCCAAGGGGCATGGCATTTCTTTTTCTCCTCCTGATCCGGTCTTATCTCCTGAAATACGGGTTGGTATCTTTGCCTGTAAATGTAATAACGCCTATGGCTGGCTGGATACTATGGACGAGTATATAAACAGCTTGGTAGATCAAGAAGATGTAGTCCATTCTCAAATATTATCAGCGGCATGCACAAAAGAGGGCTCAACCAGTATTCTGAGGGCCATCCGGGATAAAAATATTACCCGAGTAGTACTGGCTTCCTGTGTTTGCTGTCCTCTTGATTTCATATGCAGTGCTTGTACTGACCAGCGTAGCAAATTAAAAGACGCACTATTTAACGGCACCGGTGTCAGCCGAGCCATGGTAGAGACATGTAATCTGAGGGGTGAGGTGCTACGCCTTATTCCTGTGTCTGAAGCCAGAGCATTCAATCTTTTAACAGGTCTAATTGAACGATCAATTTTTAGAGCAAAAAAATTAAAGCCTTTACCATCACCAGCAAGGAATTATAACTTTACAACTGCGGTAATCGGCATATCAGAAGCCTCCTTTTATAGCGCCAAAATCCTGGCTGAAACAGGATATGAAGTATTCATGTTTGGAAAGCATGATAAATTTCTATTAAAAAGCCATCCAAATGTACACTATTTTGAAAATTATTCTGTTAAAGAATTAAGCGGTTCTTTGGGTGATTTTAAGATCCTGATTCAATCAAACGGTTTTTCTCAGGTCGTTAATGCCGGGGCAGTCATACTTGGAGGAAAATGCAACCGCCTGATTCCCTATATTCCTCAAGCAGGGTTTCCTGTCAGTTCGGTAGCTACTTCCATACAAAGTCCTGACCTCACAGGGGTTCCTTTCCTCCTTCCCGGAACAACTTCAACTGCTGGCCTTTTTCTTGCCAATCCTCCCGGAATCAATATTTCCGAGCGTACAAAGGGCGCCTCCGCGGCAGTCCTGGCAGCAACTATTATGCCGCGCGGGCCACGTCAAAGCAAGGGATTTACAGTAACAATCGATAAAAATAAATGCAGAGGATGTGGCCGCTGTCTTAATAACTGCATCTTTCAAGCAATTACGTTTCACGGAAATTCGGTAGGGGGTTGGTATGCAGTGGTAGATGAGGCCCTCTGTAAAGGCTGCGGCAATTGTATATCAGTCTGTCCAACAAATGCTGCTGACAGCCCCTATAGGAATCAGGATTATCTGGAAGAACTTCTGGAAGAGGTATTGGTCGGATGATCCTTAGTACTCGCTCAAAATTGAGCGAACCCTTATGACATCCTCAATAGAGATATCACATAAGACTCATAACTTTTTAAAAGTTATCAATGAAAAAATAAGAAAAAAATGACAAAATTTAAAATTATTCTCTTTTTATGCAATTGGGGACCACACACAGCCTTCCAAACATTACAGGAAGAGTCAGCCCAAATTCCTGCTGAAGTAAAAATGGTTAGAATACCATGCTCCGGCAGGATTAGTAAGGCCCTTATTTTTAAGCCCTTTGAAATGGGAGCTGATGGAGTGGCGCTGTTGAGCTGTAGTCCAGGAACATGCCACTATGGTACAGGAACGGAAACAACCAGAAAAAATGTTGAGGATAGTCGGAAAATACTTGAATTAATTGGGCTTGGAAAAAATCGTTTACGCTTGGGCTCTTTTATGCCTCAGGACTCGGAGCCTTTACTTAAATTCCTTAACGATTTTGTTGGTGAAATAAAGACACTTGGAAAAAGTCCTGTTTCTCCACCTGTCAAGGAAGCACCTTTAATAGAAAGACATAAAGAAATCAAAGAAATAATTGCTCGCCATGATATCTATGCCTGCCAGGATTGCGGTAAATGTTCTTCTGCCTGCCCTTTAACACTTTCGGGTAAGCCCTTCTCACCCAGATCCATGGCTAATGCTATTATATCCGGAGATATTGATAATCCATCCATTCAAAATGATTTCTGGGCCTGTCTTACATGTGGACTCTGTTCTGATCGTTGTCCTTCCGCGATTAATTTCCCTTATTTTATTCGTGATGTCCGGCATCTAATGCAAAAATCTGCTATAAAAGTAAATGATGTTCACGGGGGCTTTTTCCCGTTGCTGATGCGTACAATGACATCAAAAGATCTCAAGATTAAGCATTGGCACTGGCTTCCTGATAACATCCAAACCGATTCCCAGAGCAAGATCCTGTTTTTCGGTGGGTGTTCTCCTTATATGGATATTTTCTTTAAAAAACATCTGAAAACCAAGTTAAGCAGAATAATGGTGGACTCTTTAAGACTCCTCAACTTTTTTGATATTCATCCCCGTCTGCTTGATGATGAACGATGCTGCGGACATGATATGCTATGGTCAGGTGATAGGGAAAACTATTTAAAACTCGCCAGGTTGAATGTGGAGGCTATAAATGATTCAGGGATAGAGGAAATGATTACGGCATGTCCCGAATGTTATCATACATTTGTACATGATTACCCACGAGACGGCATTGAAACCAGATTTAAAGTTACACATATCTTTGATTTTATAGAAAAAGAGATAGATAAAGGCGCTGTAGGTTTTAAAAAGTTTCCTCATAAAATAACATTTCAAGATCCCTGCCGCTTAAGCCGCCTTCAAAATCGCCCGGATTTACCAAGAAAATTAATACAACGTCTTGATCCCATCGCATTTACAGAAATGCAGGAAAATGGCACAAGTGCCATCTGTTGTGGAAATTGTGCCTGGATAGGGTGTGATTCATTCAGCAAGGCCTTGCAAGTAAAACGAATTCGTCAGGCCCAAGCCACAGGCAGTGATATTATGGTGACCGCCTGTCCAAAATGTCAGATACATTTAGATTGCAGTATGCAGGATCCCTTATTTGGAGATGATCTTAATATGGAGATGATGGATCTCATAAGCATTTTGGCAAAAACCATTTATTGGGAATAATATACAAAAAAATATTGCTGGACTCGGAAAGAATCAAGGGCATGGCAGGGCTGCCGCCCCTCGACCGGGGATGTAAAGCATTTGAATTTTAGTCCCTGTCCCTTAGGGGGTCATTTTTAAATGACTGAATTATACAAAGCAGTTTTATAGCTTGCATTCTGAAACTGCCACAAAGGAATAGCAATGATAATAAATACATCCTTGAAAGATACAGGAAATACTAACGAACAGCCGCGCATTGGTGTCTATGTTTGTCACTGTGGTTTAAATATAGCCAAAACAGTTGATTGTAAAAAGGTCGCCACAACAGTTGAAAATATACAAGACGTGGTAATCTCAAAAGATATTACCTATGCCTGTTCTGTGCAGGGACAGCGCCAAATCAAGGATGACATTTCAGAACATGGACTGGATAGAATAGTGATTGCCGCCTGTTCCCCCCGTCTTCATGAGCCAACTTTCCGCCAGATGCTGCAGGACGCTGACCTAAATCCTTATCTCCTGGAAATGGCAAATGTACGGGAACAATGCAGCTGGGTTCACATGAATGAGCCTCAACCTGCTACAGAAAAGGCTACAGACCTTGTTAAAATGGCCATATCCCGCGCAAGCCTCCTATGGCCGCTGGAAAAAATAACCCTGCCTCTTACAAAGAAAACCCTGGTAATTGGCGGAGGCATTGCCGGTATACAGGCAGCCCTTGACCTGGCTGACAACGATTATGAAGTTATTCTGCTGGAAAAACAGCCCTCGATAGGAGGGACTATGGCCCAGCTGGACAAGACTTTTCCTACTATGGATTGCTCTATCTGAATACTCGGTCCTAAAATGAATGATGTCGGTCGACATCCCAAAATTAAACTTTTTACAATGAGCGAATTGATAGAAGTAAAGGGCCATGTAGGTAATTTTGATCTAAGGATTCTTAAGAAAGCCCGATATGTTGATGAAAATGAATGCACAGCCTGTGGTGATTGCGCCAATGTCTGTCCAGTTGTCAGACCGGACGAATTTAATCTGGGACTCTCATCACGAAGAGCCATATATTCACCCTTTCCACAGGCAGTCCCTTCTTCATATGTGCTTAATATTAACGAATGCCTTGGCCATAATCCTTCTGTATGCGCAAAATGTCTTGAAGCCTGCGATAAAAGATGCATCAATTTTCATATGTCCGATGAGGAAATAATAACCAAGGTCGGGTCAATTGTTGTGGCAACAGGCTTGAAACCATATGATCCTACTGAACTGGATGAATATGGCTATACCCAATTTGAAAATGTCCTGAGCAGTCTGGAATTTGAGAGGCTGGTTAATGCAGGAGGACCCTCAGAAGGGCAAATTATAAGGCCCTCTGATCGTAAACGGCCCAAATCGATCGGCTTTATCCAGTGCGTTGGTTCAAGATCCGCCAGAAAAGGCCATGAATATTGTTCAAATATATGCTGTATGAATACTATTAAAGGCACCCTTGTTCTCAAGGAACATGATCCGGATATTGAGGTTAAGGTCTTTTATATTGATATCCGAGCCGTTGGCAAGGGTTTTGAAGACCTTTATAAACGTAGCCGCAGACTTGGAACCAAATATATAAGAGGCTTGCCAGGAACAGTTGAAGAAAAATCCGATGGAAGCCTCAGGGTTTCTGTTGAAAATACTGTGACAGGCAAACTGGAGATCCATCATCTGGATATACTTGTGCTGGCTTTGGGCATTGAGCCTGCTTCCAGCACTCAGAGTCTACAGGAAATGTTAGGACTACAACTAAATCCGGATGGTTTTTTTCT
>DAOWOF010000089.1 GCA_030642205.1 Desulfobacteraceae bacterium
AGACGAGATAGGCGAACCTTTGCTGCATTTACTCAGGAATGCAGTAGATCATGGAATCGAAATGCCCATGGAAAGAGAAAGAATGGGGAAACCGCCACAGGGCATCATTAATGTTCGGGTTGTTCATAAATCAAGTCATGTTATTTTATCCATAGAGGATGATGGATGCGGGATTGATGTGGAAAAGCTCAAAATAAAGGCCGAAAAAGATGGCATTTTGACAGAAAAATTCAAGGAGAATTTAATAGATTTAATATTTGTGCCAGGATTTTCATCTAAAAAAACGATAAGCGAGATTTCGGGTCGGGGTATCGGGATGGATATTGTAAAAAATAGCCTGGCTTCACTTAATGGCATTATTGAAGTAGAGAGTAAAATCAACAGGGGGACGTGCTTTACCATCAAGATTCCACTGACTTTGGCCAATGCTTCTGCTTTATTGATTGAGGTGTCAGATGAAATATACGCAGTTCCCATGCTTTCGGTTGTCAAATCTATCAAGCTTGATCTCCGGAAAATCCATTTAATTAACAATAGCGAAGTCTTACATATTGACGGACAGGTTATTCCAATTATACGTCTTTCAGAGTATTTTGGTCTCACATCCTCTCATGATAATAAGAAGATGTATGTATTGATTGTTAAAAATGGTACCAGTCAAGCAGGAATTATGGTGAATTCTATCATTGGTAGACAGGAGATAGTTATTAAGAACCTGGATGATTATTTGGGAAAATCACCAGGTATTACGGGCTCTACTATCCTGGGAGATGGAAAAATTGTGCTTATTATTGACATTCCGGAAATAATTGAGGGGGTTAAGCAGACTGGTTTTTATCATGATACGATGGAATGCAGAGCTGCAATAAACAAACATTAATGATGTTTGGAGATGAATGATGGAAAAGGAAAAAGCAGCAACCAAAAAAAAGAAGAGCCCCGCTAAAGAGTCGTCCAGTTTATCACCTTTCGGTCTTGCCAACGATGTCCTGGATAGAGATTGTCCAACTGATTCAGCAGAAATACAGACAGAAACGAATCAGGAAAAGAAAAAAAACTCAGGGGGAAAAAATCCGGAGAGGAAGAATTCTTCCAAAGATTATATTAATTCAGGAAGTAATATAATTACGCATAATAATGATCAAATTAATGGGGAAGAATTAGAGATCAGGGACCTTCTTCCATCCTCTAATTATTCTGATACACACAGATCTGAAGTACTAACAAATAAGACAGAAACTTTTTTTAAGGTGGTTACATTTTTTCTGGATAGGGAAGAATATGCTCTTCCAATAACTGAAGTCCAGGAAATCAACAGGGTCGGGGATATTGTACGGGTTCCAAACTCACCCAAATATATTATGGGGGTCGTAAATCTAAGGGGAATAATTGTTCCTGTCATTGAGCTTAAAATCAGGCTCAAGATAGGTTCTGCTAAATTGAGCAAAAAAAGCAGGATTATTTTGGTGGAATATGGCCCCAGGATCCTGGGATTGATGGTAGATATGGTCTCTCAGGTCTTGAGTATACCATCCTCACAGTTTAAAGAGGTCCCTGAAGAAGTCGTCCGTCTCAATCAAAATTATATTAAAGGAATTGGTAATTTAGATGATCGTATAATTATACTCCTGGATCTTCAAAAGGTCATTCTTGATCAGATCTGAAAGTTGATTTTATTGCATAATAAGTTTTGGAGAAAAATATGGATTATATTAACCTTAGTATTTCCTCTTTTGTTTGTATTTTATTGACAAGCATCATTATCTCTATATTGGCAAAGAGAAAATTGATCACTAAATTTGCCATTGTTATTCTGGTAACCGGTGTAATAATGACCTGGATAGGTTTTATATTGGCAAAGAATGAGGCGAGCCTGTTGAATGCCTTTATTAGTGATGCTGTAATACTTCCTATATTTTTTTTACTAATCAACTTCTTGCACAGAGCAGTTAGTAAACCTATAAATACTATAGCTGATATTGCCCATAAGGTATCAATGGGACAACTCAATGTGGATCTGTCGGATCTAAAGGCCATAAAAAAAAGGGGTAATGAGATTGGGGAATTGGCCGAGTCATTTTTTACCATGGTAATTAATTTTAGAACTATGGCGAAAAGAATCGAAGACGCAGCTTCCAGTGTGGATGCTGGCGCGAATGAGATCGCGGCTGCCAGCGATCAAATCTCCAAGGGAGCTCAAAAACAGGCCAGCGCTGCTGATGAGACTAGCGCCTCCATGGAACAAATGTCCGTTAATATTAAAGATGTAGCAAAAAATGCTGATGGGCTTGCCAGCAATGTTACTGAGACTACCTGCTCCATTCAGGAATTGGGCATCACAGCGCAGGGGGTTGCTAAAAATTCTGAAGAGATGGCTGTCAATGTGAACCAAACAAGCGCATCTATGGACAAGATGATCTCTATTATCTCAAATATTGCTCAAAGCCTGGACTCAGCAGAGCAATTGTCCCAGAAGGCAAGTAAAGAAGCAGAGGCTGGCGGTAGTGCTATAATTGCTGCTGTGGATGGGGTCAAGAAAATAGGCCTTAAGATGGATAATATTGCAGACTCTGTGCGGAATCTAGGACAACGTTCCGAGGCCATCGGTAATATAATTGAGGTTATTGAAGACATAGCTGATCAAACAAATCTCCTGGCCCTCAATGCGGCTATTGAAGCAGCTCGAGCCGGAGATGCAGGCAAAGGATTTTCTGTGGTTGCCGATGAGGTCAGAAGATTAGCAGAGCGCTCTATTCAAGCCACAAAGGATATTGGAGAGGTTATTAAACATGTCCAGGGAGAAACCATTATAGCGGTAAAGATTGCTGAGGAAGGAGCAGAAGAGGCCAGGGAAGGTGTTTCCCTGTCTGACCAGGCAGGAGAGGCTATAAAAAAGATTATGGGGTCCGTAAGTTCGACTTCCAGTATTATGCGGGATATATCTGTCGCTACTCTTGAGCAGGAAAAATCAATTAAGGATGTATCCGAGTCTGTAGAATCTATGAGTAGTTTGACTAATTCGGTCGCTCAGGCAGTTAAAGAACAAGCCTATGGTGTAGAACAAATCATTAAAGCCGCTGAAGAGATGAGCCTTATGACCGAACAGGTTAAAAATTCCACCATAGAACAAAAACAGGGGGGAAGTAATGTTGTTAAGGCAATTGAGAATATCAGTGATATAGCAAAATCTAATCTGGTAGCTGTTCAGCAATTGACCCGTTTGTCACAAGGCCTTTCATATCAGTCACAAGGTTTGCAGGACATTTTAAAACAATTTACTTTGGATAATGCGAGTAAAGTTCAGGAATGGGATGAAGATTTACAGGTAAAACAGGTTGAGGACAAGATATTGGGTGTCTCAAATGAATCAGGAGAAAGTTTTTCTAAGACATGTGACTTAAATGCGACACCCCCTTTATTATAATTAATTGTCAGAATATAAAAAAATGCCGGCACAAGAAAAAAACCTGAACCCATCATCGGCAATATGTGAAAAATTTCAATCACTCATTTACCAACATAGCTGTATAGATATTCCATCATTCCGTCTTTCAAGTCTTATGAATCGAATTAAAGAGCGAATGATGTTTAATAAATTTTCTTCCTTTGAAAAATTTTATCGCCGATGTGTAGATGATAAAATCGAGCTGCAACAGCTTGTAGAAGTAATTACTATCAATGAAACATCGTTTTTCAGACTTTCTGATCAATTTCAGGCTCTGCGGGATAAAGTGCTTCCCGGAATAGAAGAAAAGCTTACAAAAAAAGCAATGGAACATCAATCAGAAAACATAAGTACAAAAACTTTAAGGCCTGACCTTCGAATCTGGAGCGCGGGCTGTTCCAGCGGAGAGGAACCTTATTCCATAGCCATGACAGTAATGGATTCTCTTAAATTTCCACGGGCCTGGCAAATTGAGATTCTCGCAACAGATTATGATCCAAAAATAGTAAAAAAAGCAGTGGATGCTATGTATAATCCGGATCTTCTTAAACGAATTCCGAAAGATTACCGGAAACGATTTATGCGGATTGTTGGTGATGGTGAAGAAGTATGTCAGGACTTGAAATCCATTGTTTTCCCCAAAGTGGCCAATCTTCGTGACTTAATTTGGCATGGTGGGACAAAACACAGTTTGTTAATGTCAGACGCTCAGGGACAATATCAGGACCTGGAAATGGGTTTTGATATTATTTTTTGCCGTAATGTTATGATTTATTTTGACTTTGCCGCGCAAGAAAACCTGGTTGAGGCATTTTTCAGATGCCTTAAACCAGGCGGCTTTTTTTTTATTGGTGACACAGAATCTTTGAATATTTATCAGCATCAATTTGAAACCATTGAATGGCAAGGCATACATCTTTATTATAAACCGTAATAATTACCAGAACTACTGCCAGGTAAAAAGCATCTATGGCTCTTAAAGGCGGGTAATCTTTCATGACTCCTCAAATAGAATTGAATGATTTTCAATTTTGCGTATTCCAGGAATTTATACATAATAAGTTTGGAATATTTTTTGGTGAGGATAAAAAAGCATTTATTAGCTTCAAGCTATATCCCCACTTGAAAAACATGGGTTTTACTTCTTTTGAAGAGTATATGAATTTACTTATCCATGGCTCAGCCAATAATAATGAGCTTTTCGATCTAATGTCTCTTATTACTAATAATGAGACATATTTTTTCAGGGAATACGCTCAATTAAAACTCTTGCGTGATTATTTTTTACCGAAGCTGAAGTATAAGAAGGTTATCAGTAAAGATAAAAAGATAAGAATTCTTTCCGTTGGTTGCTCCAGCGGTGAGGAAGCATATTCTTTGTCAATGATGCTTTTTGAATCAGGTCAATTTTTCTGGGATTGGGATGTGAGTACTATTGGAATAGATATAAGCAATCTGGCTCTTGCCAAAGCAAAGAAAGGGATCTATTCCAATCGTTCATTCAGGATGACTGATTCCTACTATATAAGGCAGTTTTTTAATCACCATTCCGAACACTGTTATCAGATCAAGAATTCTATTACCAGAACAACTGATTTTGTATTAGGAAATATACTTGATAAAAAAATATGGGATGAATTAGCCCCGGTAGATATTATATTTTGCCGCAATGTATTGATATATTTCTCAGACGAAAAGATTAAGCAGACTCTGGACCATTTTTACAAATCTTTGCGAAAAGAAGGGCTGCTATTTCTTGGTCATTCTGAATTAATAAGAGGCGTATTTCAGAGGTTTGAGCCAATGCAATTTCCTGAAGCGGTAGTCTACAGAAGACTATAACCTCCATGTCTGTTAAGGATAAATATGGGATCTAAAAGGATATCTGTTTTAGTTGTTGATGACTCCACATTTATTCGCAAGGCCATCCTGCGAATGTTGCAGACTGATCCCCTCATAGAAGTTATAGGGGAAGCCGGGGATGGCCTTGAGGCTATTAAGAAGATAAGAGACCTCAAACCGGATGTTGTAACACTTGATGTGAAAATGACAGGCATGGACGGGATTGGAGTCCTTAAGAGAATAATGAAAGACAATCCAACCCCGGTCATAATGGTGAGTTCTATGACATCAGAGGATGGTGCAGTTACTATGCGGGCTCTGGAGGCAGGTGCTATGGATTTTATTGATAAATCCCTATGTAAGACATCAATGGATATCATGGATCTCGCGGATTTATTAATAAATAAAGTAAAAGCAATTTCAAAGGTGGATATAACAAACATATCTGTAAAGGATATGTTTGTTATCAAACAAGATGCCGAAGAGAATAATAAAAAGAATAAGTCCATTAGACTATCCCGAACATTAGGCCAAAAAAAACAATCTGCTCCTTCTCATCTTGTGGCAATAGGGACCTCTACCGGAGGGCCAATGTCGCTTGAAAAAATTTTGACGCCAATTCCCTATGGATATCCGGGGGCCATCCTGGTTGTACAGCATATGCCGGAAGGATTTACGCAATCATTTGCTGATCGTCTAAATAATTGTTGTTCATTGGTAGTCAGTGAAGCAAGGCATGGGGAAATGCTTACACCAGGCAATATATATATCGCCCCTGGCGGGCGGCATATGAGAATATGCAGGATTCATGATTCTTATGAAATTCTTATTGACTCTGAACCACTTGATAATATCCATTGTCCTTCTGTGGATGTCCTTATGGAATCAATAGCCGAAGTATGGAAAAGTCGTGTATTAGGAATCATCATGACCGGCATGGGCAATGATGGTGCCTATGGAGTCAGACAGTTAAAAAAAAAAGGGGCCAGGGTAATCGCGCAGGACAAAGACTCTTGTATTGTATATGGAATGCCAAAGGCAGCCCTTAAGACCGGAGATGTGGATAAAATGGTCTCCCTGGATAAAATTGCTTCTGAAATTATCAGGTTTTAACATTTATTTGACCTGATTAGGTAATTTCCATTAATCCTGTTTACGGAGGAAAATAATGAAAGTTATTGTAGCAGATGATTCATTATTAATGCGGAAAATAATTCAGAATGAACTTGATGAATTAGGTTATAAAGGGGTTGGCGCTGTTAATGGAAAGAAGGTTCTTGAAATACTGGAAAATGATTCTACAGATATAGGTTTGGTAATTCTGGACTGGAATATGCCAGTTATGGATGGCCTGGAGGTCGTTAAAGTTTTACAGGAGGATAAGCGTTTTAAAGAGATACCGGTCTTAATGGTTTCAACTGAATCAGAAGATGCCAGGATTAATGAAGCCCTTAAAGCAGGCGCTAAAGATTATCTTTGTAAGCCATTTACATCTGAGGAGATCGCAGAGAAGATTATTCATATATTAAAATAAAGTATTGGCCTTGATTTTGCAAAATGTGTAATTGTTTGGCGCATAATTGGCAGGATCTTGCTGCTGGCAGACCTAACTCCTTTTTTTATTTAAAGGGGCATAAAAAAACCCAACTAAATAAGGACATCATTTATGAACAAAATACTCCTGAATAATTGCAGCCTAAAGGTCTCCCAACTAATCTCACAGCTTTTTAAAGAAGATAAACCTGTCATATCAAAACCTCTTTCCGAGATAAAATCTCTTAATGGATTCCAAATGGTTATTCTGGAGGAATGCGAGGATCCTGATCAATCAATTAGCCAGATAAAAAAGATTCGCTATCTATGTAATTTCAGGAATATCTCGATTATTCTTTTTAAGAAACAGAAAGATAAACAACCAATCCGGTCCTATCTGGTAGCTGGAGCAACAGAGGTTTTGTACCTTGAAGATCCAGTCCCGATTATTAGCCAGATTTTACAGGGGCATCTGATTCCTGACCGCATACCTTCAGAGCAGGAGTTTGATATCCTGAAACCATTTATTGATAATACTGTGCTAATGTTAAAAAAGATGGCCAAGCTAGATTGTGTCTGCAATAAGGACGACCTTTATTTTTCATCTGATTTTAATATCTTTGGCGATGTATCAGGCATAATTGGCCTTTCAGGAGAAGCAGAAGGAACCCTTATAATAACCTGTTATTGGGATCTGGCGCAATTAATTATTTCAAAAATGATGAATGTCAGTGAGGATGATATAGATACAGAGGTAATTCATGACGGCATGGGAGAGCTTATTAACATGATCGCAGGGACTTCAAAGAAGGCTTTTGTAGATACACCTTATCATTTTGAACTATCATTGCCTACTGTAGTAATGGGTTCCGGCCATCATATTGGTCATCCGGATGAAGTGAGTGTTGTAATCATTTTATTTGATGTAGCCGACCAATCTTTTGCTCTTCAAGTATGTCTCAAACCAAAAAACAAGAAAAAAACAAATTAATCTCACACATTATTGTTAAGCGAATGCATGATCCAGGCGACATATTATTAATAAATCGGGATGAAGGTTTTTTAGAAACCACTGCCAGATATCTTAGTGATGCTGGATACTTGACTTATTCTGCTATGAATATGCGTGAGGCATTGTCTATCCTTAGCCTAAAACCGATTGGTTTGATTATATGTGATAATGAGGTTCAGGATATTTCAGGATTTGAGTTCTTGAGATTTCTGAAAAATGATCCTTTGAGAGAAGCAATCCCTTTTATACTATTTGTACCCGTTCATGATCAGGGCAGGGCTGCCAAGGCATTTCAAGTGGGAGTCGCTGACTTTATGGTCTATCCCATGGAAATGGACGTCTTTGTGGAACGCATTAAAGAGATCATGGATGCGAATGAATATGATAAAATTCGGAATGCAGCGCCTCAACCAATCGAAAAAAAACGCGATTCCAGTCCGGATAAACGCAGACATACCAGAAAAAAACCTGTCCCAAATCTAAATATCCAGCTATCCAGGGATGGCATTCTCTGGATAGCTGGCATTATTAAGAATTATAGCAAGGAAGGAATCTTTATTTCAACCTCCATGTTAGGAAAAAAAGGCCTCTCCATC
>DAOWOF010000036.1 GCA_030642205.1 Desulfobacteraceae bacterium
ATAATCCCCCATCTGGTACGGAGGGGGATGCCTTCTCCAGGGTCATATGTTAGAGATGTCAGGTAGATACATGGTTCTGCATCCCTGGCTAGAATGCCTTCTGACTGCCACTTGTCAAAATAAGCTGCAGCGCGAGTATAAATGTTGTTTCGATCTGTGTCGTTATCTTCTTTTTTGCCAAGAATAAGCCTGATCATATTATAGGGGTGGGACAGGTAATATGCTTCCTGCTCTTTTTTATTAATTACATCATATGGTGGTGTGACCAAGTGGGCTATATCCTGATTTAGATCAGAATTATACGTTATTCCTTTAAAGGGAGCGATGATAGCCATGTTGAACTCCTTAGGTAATAATAAAATTAAATATAGTTGTTTAAGTTGCCTAATTTCTATTAGATGACAGAATGTGTCAAGATAATTATTCATGTAACAATCTGTGGTAATTATAAATATTACTGTTAAGAAAGAGGAATGCTTGAATTGCCGGAGGGATATGATGAGGAAGGCCTGCCATTCTCTTGAATGTGAGTTTTCATATGCTGGCTTAGCCTTGCAATTTTTAAGGCACGATAAGATATGAATAAAGCAAGCGTTGAGAGCAAAATGGTAGATAATTTGAGTATAAGCAAGAAAAAAGCGCTTATTCCTTGATAACTTGCAAAATGCTGGGTATTACCAAATATTGGAACCTTTTCTTTATCACTTATTCCGGAGAATTTTAAGGGATCATGCGGCACAGGACCTCCTCTTTTATCGTCATTGTTTTGCGTCAATGGTTCAGGGATGTTACCAGGTAACTGTTTAGTTTGCTTAATTTGATTCATTTGAATTTCAGGGGAATCTTGCTTCCTTTTCATCTCAACCTGTGTAAGATATTTTTCGTAGATCCAGCCCCGATATCCATATTCATTAGATCCGATGATTACATTATACCAACGTCCCTTTTTGTTCTTAACAACAACTTTATCGCCTCTTTGCAGGCTGATGATAGCATCACCCTTTGAATCAGGAGCCTTTCTAAGGGTATTATTCGTGATAACAACGCCATCCCACATCTCAAAGGCGCTTAAATTTCTAAGGTCACCAACAACCAGGAACAGGAGAAAAAGGCATAGGACGCTCCTTTTACTACTAGTCCAAAACCTATCTTTTTTTTCGGAAATCCTTTTTGCAGGTATACTTTTAGGCATTATATGATCCATTTATGATATCAAGCCAGATATGAATTGGGATTGCTTAGGAGTTGTAGGGAAATAAATTAGACAACTCCTTAATCTCTTTACTATAACTTCCAATAAATTTCAGGGCCAAAAAGCATCAGAACATAATGCTTGAGGGATAATAATTAATTCACACAACTTACAAATTAAGCAATATTTATGCCGCCATATGGCAATCTCTATATATTATTACATTCTATTGCAGACCATCCAGCATGTTGAAATGTATAGCTCTTTGCAGATAAATTGATTGAACCTATTCTAATATTTAATGGCTTGAAAATATTAGATTTAACTTTCCGAAGGAAGGTCATTTCATTTACGAAGACATATAGCAATTTATTAAAGATAAAAAAACAGGAGGGTAGGGCAAAGAAAGGAGTGATAGTGCAAATCATAAAGATATGGAAAAAATTGCCTAAGGAGTTGTCCGAAAATAACAGGCATAATTTGCCTATTATTTTATGAAGGAGATATTAGTTCAAATGACTGTTGGATTAACTTGTTTTGGGATATGGGAATCTTGAAATGGAGGTAAGCTTTTTTTGTAGCAACTCTGCCCTGTGATGTCCTTTTGATAAATCCTTTTTGGATTAAAAAAGGCTCATAAACATCTTCGATAGTATCTTTTTCCTCACTTACGGCTGCCGACAAACTATTCAATCCAAGGGGGCCACCATCAAACTTTTCAATAAGAGTCAGCATAATATGACGATCCATTTTATCCAGCCCCTCATCATCCACCTCTAACATATCCAGAGCGCTCTTTGCCACTTGACTCGTAATAATACCTTCTGCCTCAACTTCAGCAAAATCACGCACTCTCCTTAGAAGCCTGTTGGCCACACGTGGGGTCCCTCTGGAACGTTTAGCGATTTCTAAAGCGCCTTCATTTTTAACTGGAATGCCTAAAAGTTTTGCTGAGCGGGTAATTATCTTCTGTAGATCTTCAGGCTGATAAAAATCTACTCTTAGTATAACTCCAAAACGATCCCTTAAAGGGGGTGTCAAAAGGCCAGTTCTTGTTGTAGCGCCCGCGAGAGTAAAAGGCGGAAGGGGTATCTTCATTATGCGGGCAGAAGGCCCCTGGCCAATGATAATATCAAGTTCATAATCCTCCATTGCAGGATAAAGGATCTCTTCCACTACATGATTAAGACGATGAATTTCATCTATAAAAAGGATGTCTTTAGGCTCCAGGCTGGTAAGAATTGCTGCAAGATCCCCGGCTTTTTCAATTATGGGGCCAGAAGTAATCTTTATATTTGTTTGTAATTCTTTGGCAATAATATGAGCAAGGGAGGTCTTGCCTAAACCCGGGCTGCCATGAAAAAGAATATGATCGAGGGCCTCAGAGCGGGCCTTGGCCGCTTCTATAAAGATACGAAGACTCCTTTTCAGATCCTCCTGGCCTATATATTCAGCTAATGAATTTGGCCGAAGATTTACTTCGGATGGCGCTTCTTCTATTTTTTTTTCCGGATCTAAAATACGTTCTGCCATAAATTTTTTTGGGGATCATAAAAGGAAGGAGAGAACCCTCGTTCATGCAAGGAGTTTCAGTGACTCCCGGATTAGCCCTTCCAGGGTTGCGTTTTCAAGCAATTGTCCCGCCCTTTTTAATGCTTGTCTGGCAGACCTGGAGTTATAGCCCAGGTTTAAAAGGGCTGACAAGGCATCCTCAAAAAGGTTAGCTTGTCCCTTTCTGAGATCTTTTGGTAATACTGAATGCTGTTCTTCAAGGATCTTTGAAGCGCGATCTTTTAATTCCAGAACGATTCGCTCAGCCGTCTTTTTGCCAACGCCGGGAATTGCTTGAAGATCTGGAGCATTACCCTGAGCAATAGCCTCCAGAAGTTCATATGGGCCTATCCCTGATAGAATATTGAGGGCTAGCTTGGGGCCAATGCCTGAAATGGAAATTAACATTAAAAACAGATCTTTTTCGGCTTTTTTATTAAATCCGAAAAGAAGTAAGGTATCATTCCTCACATGAGTATGGATATGCAGGGCCAGCGGCCCACCCTTTTCAGGAAGAGAATACAAGGTTGAAAGAGGTACATGAATTTCATAACCAACCCCATTTGCATCCAGTATTATACATTGCGTTGAGCTGGCAAATAATTTACCAGTCAGATGGGCTATCATTTCTTAATTTTCCTTTGGTCAGGCTCCAAATTTTGTCCAGTTTAAATGACAGACAGCGATAGCCAGCGCATCGGATATATCCAGATTGGGAATGGATTTGAGATTCAAAATAATTTTTACCATAGCCTGCACCTGCTCCTTGCTCGCTCTGCCATAACCAACAATCGCTTTTTTAATTTCAAGAGGTGAATATTCGGATACTTTAATTCCACAATGAACTGCGGCAATAATTACAGCGCTCCTGGCATGACCAAGCTTTAGAGAGCTTTGAAAATTTTTCGCGTAAAAAATATTTTCAATGGCCATTTGTTGGGGATGATACTGTTCTATTAGTTCTACCATGCCCTGAAAAATGCCATGTATCCTATCAAAAAAATGTGTCTTGCCAGGGAAACGGATGTGACCAAAATGAATACAGTCAAGATTATTATTGTTTTTTTCTACCAAACCATACCCTGTGACAATAGAGCCTGGATCTACCCCCAGCACAAGCATTATTCCAATCCCGCCATAATCTCATCAGAGATATCAAAATTCGCGTATACATGGCTTACATCATCATTATCTTCCAGGCTTTGCATCAGGTTTAACATCTGTTGAGCCTTTTTTGCGCCAAGGTCTACTACATTTTTCGGGATTTTAGTGACTTCGTTCAAGGTATACTTTAAATTTGCCTTATCAATGGCCATTTTAACGACTTCAAAATCAGAAGGCTCAGAAATAACCTCAAATTGGGTCTCCTGTTCGTTAATATCCTCTGCCCCTGCATCCAGAGCTGTCTCCAGAAGCAGGTCTTCATCAACCTGATCTTTTTCAAAAAGAATTAAACCCTTTTGCTCAAATATCCATGCCACACAGCCGGGTTCTCCAAGATTTCCGCCATGACGTTCAAAGATATGCTTTACATCCGCCACAGTCCTGTTTTTATTGTCGGTAAGACAATCCACAAGCACGGCGACTCCACCAGGGCCATAACCTTCATAACTTGTCTCTTCATAATTAACGCCTTCCAGCTCGCCAGTCCCTTTTTTTATTCCCCTTTCGATATTGTCTTTGGGCATATTTTCAGCTTTGGCAGCTGTAATGGCAGCCCTTAACCGGGGATTACCATTGAGATCTCCTCCACCCATGCGTGCGGCTACTGTAATTTCTTTTATAAGTTTGGTAAATATTTTGCCTCGTTTTGCATCGGTAGCTCCCTTTTTATGCTTTATTGTACTCCATTTTGAATGACCTGACATTAAATGCTCCTAACCCAAATCCTTTTTTTCAAAAGATGCCGCTTTTAAAAAAAAGTTATTGGCCTCGTTATCGGTAAAACAATCAAAGACGTACTCAGGTTCCTCCCCCCGGGCTTATGAAATTAATTATCTGAAAATCTATTTATGGTCTTGCCCTGATTCTTTTCTTAAAGGTTAAAAGATTGATGACCTCGGAAAAAATCCATCAACAGGGCTGGCGGGAAAGTCTCTGCCTGAGGTGGGAGGACCATTTAAATTTACTTCAAATGGCGGGGGTGGCAGTCCTCCCCCGCCGGGTAAAAAGGAACGCTGACTTTTTACGAAATAATCAAGATTGACATTCGCCTGTAAAATTAATTCCAATCAGATAAATTTCTCTGCTCCGTTTACGTGTCGCCTGGGGTTTTAAGAGACGTATCTGTCGAAAATATTTCTTCATATCTGTTTTAAAGGACTTAATTTCGTTACCCTCAAAGATTTTACATACAAAACAGCCCTTATTTTTCAAGATTCCCAAGGCTATTTCTGAAGCCAAAGCAGTCAAAATCATGGAACGATTTATATCTGTATCTTTTATTCCTGTGGTAGCGGGGGCAAGGTCGCTTAAAACAAGGTCAAGCGCCCCTGTTTCATTTTTAAGCCATTTGATGTTTATATCAAGGATATCAGCAGAAATAAATCTAAAATTAGGCAAGTTTGAAATTTTTGGTTTGGCACAGTCAATTCCAATTACCTCTCCTTGCTTACCGACTTTTTTAATCCCATACTGGGACCATGAGCCGGGAGCACAACCCAGATCAAGAATTCGGCTGCCTTTTCGAATAAGTTTAAATTTTTGATCAATTTCCTGAAGTTTGTATACTGATCGGGCAAGCCATTTTTCATCTCTGGCTTTTCTGGTATAATAATCTTCCCATTTATTTTTCATCATTTTTTAAAAAATTAGCCCATATGTTATGCCTTTTAAAAAGAATCAGCTTTTAAGCAGATTTTTCAATTGGAACCGATTCATTTGGACTAACTCCATATTTCCTTTTTCTAGCCCTGCCCCACCAGCATCCACCAAAAGTTACTATTAATTCTATGCCTTGCAAAAATTTACAAAGCGTGTTGCCTTCTCTTGCGGCTCGGCAGATTGGACAACCAAACTCACAATAATCAGGATCATTAAGATCTAAAATCGGCATTTTCCAACCATTCCAGCCATACTCCTTTTTTTCCATGGGAACTCCTTGCCAGTTAAACCTGGTTTTTTTAAGCAATTTATTTTTCAGAGAAAAGACTGTTATATGTTCCTCACAGGTTAAACGCTACTTAGGAGTTGTCCGGAAATAAGTTGGACAACTCATTATGACTTCATACCATTAAAATGGAGCTGTTGGCAGCATCTGGTGAGGTTCTGTTAGAAATAATTGTTTATTTTCAATCCAATCCTTTAAAATTCCGGCAATCTCCAGTGCCCTGGTATAGGATGATAATGGTACGGTAGAAATTTTTTGTCCCTTTAATTGCATGGAACCACTTTTAAGCTCTGCATAATTGACCTTTCCTAGTGGATTAGTAATCCCCTTAGGGGCATCATTTCCGTAATCAATTATCTGTGTATAAATTTCATCATCAGAAATTCCGGTAAATGTGGCCATCCTTTCATTTAGAATAGGTATGGGAATCCCCAGGCCAACAGCCAGGGAAGGTCCATAACCAAGCAAACTGACTCCAGTTACCCATCTGGGGTCCATTTCCTTTAAATTGCCCATAACCATAAGAGTCCCGGCAGGAGCTAAAGGGATGCCATTAGCAGTCCGTTTGACATTGGGATCATGTTGTGTCCCTGGACCAAGAATATAACCCTGAGCACCTCCAAGAAAAATTCTGGTGCCCATGCCTAAGGTCAGGTAATAAGGATCGTTTAAGAGTGGACTTAACTGTCCTGAAGTAGAATAATTAGCATTTTGCATATTAGGCTTTAAGACACCCATATAGGTATAAATGATTCTTTTGCTAAGATTAACAGCACAATTATAGTTTTGGTATGCGTTCCTGGGATTAAGCAGTACCGCATATGGAAGCTCAGACAAGGTGACCTTTTTTTTCATTCCAGTATTAGGATAACATTGTGTGCCATAAGCAGTCGCTTTGATTTCCACCTTCTTGCCTGCTACCAAATCCTCTATAACATGTCCGCCTCCGTATCTGAATTGTCCTGGATGAACCTTATTCAATGGATCGCCATCAACAGGCTCAGTTGCTCCAATGTAGGCATCTACAGCGGCAAAACCGGCATAGGCGGGAACATCATTTATCAAGACCTTGGAAGCCTTTATAGGAGGGGTAACTTGACCAAAATTAATAAAGGCTCCAGAAGAACACATCGGTGCAAAGGTTCCTGTCGTGACCACATCAATCTCCTGAGCAGCCACATTAGCTCCTTTTTTCTTGACAATATGGCTCATCTCATCTGCTGTTACGACTACCACCCTGCCTTCTTTTATTCGTTGATTAATTTCCTGAATCGTTTTTTTGACCTTTTTTGCTGCCATCCTGGATGGTCCCCCATTGATACATCAGACAATCAAATGAACCCTTCCATATAAATCTTCAGAAAAGCTATCAACGGTCCAAATCTATTATTAAAAGATAATATTTTAATATTTTATTCCGGCCTATGACAAGTAAAAACTTTTTTATTATTAGGAACTATTCAGCTGATATGTATAGTCTTCATGTATAATTTAATCAGAATATACCTGAAGCATGTCTGAAATCAGTATCTTTGAAATAGCTGAATAATTACCTTTTATTTAATAATGCCCGATTTTTTATACCATATATTAAGGGCTCATGATTAAAATACATGCGATATATAGTTTATAAATTCTTAAAAAATTATTTCTGCAAGTACATTAAACATAAAGATACTCGATCCTCTAACCTGATAAAATAATGGATTTTTCTTGTATTTTATTTAAGAGTTTGTATATAATCCCTCCGAATTACTTGCTATTTATTTATTTTAATACCATTATACGATTCCTTAGCCTAAAATATGATCGCTTTTAGATTTGATGGATTCGTAAAAAGTATCCTTGGGCCGATGGCGGGTAAGCATTAGCCCAAGGGGGTGAAAGCTTTTGAATTCATTTTAAATAATGGTAGGATCAGCCATCCCCGCAGAATAAAAAGACGCACTGACTTTTTACGAGATTACCAGATTTTAAGGAAGAAATCAGTCGCAGCTAAACAAAAGGCGGATTAATATTAAATAGCCAGGCCTAAATTCATATAAGACAACCATTTACTTTTTATGGAAATGATTAATTACCATCACAATACTACAGTATTATTCTTTAATTTAATATAATAACCTTAATCGTATCCTAAAGTTTAATGGCCATTACAATGCAGAAAACCTTATTATTTTCCATCATGATTTTCTAAAATCAAAATTATTTAAGGAGGAAGTACAAGATGCTACCAGAAAAACTTGAAAAGCTTATAGGACAAATAGGCGAAACAGGTATGTTTGAGGTGGAGAAAGGCGCGATAAAGAAATACGCAGATTCAATCGGGGACCGCAATCCTCTTTACTGGGATGATGAATATGCCAGAAATTCCAGATATGGCGCGATGATAGCGCCTCCTGGCTTCTTTGGTTGGCCTACCCAATGGAACACAACCATGCCTTTTTTCTCGAAATTCAGAGAAAAATTAGTTAGCGCCTCTATAGAAGAAGGCTTTGATAAATTACTTGATGGCGGCTCAGAGTACGATTTTATACAACCAATTCGCGCTGGTGATATCCTGGCTTCAATGCCAAAAATAATTGCTATTATCGAACGTGAAGGAAAAAGTGGCGTGATGCTGTTTTCCACTCTGGAAACTACTTTCATTAATCAACATGGCGTAAAAGTAGCCAAGTATCGTCAAACCATAATTCACCGCAAATGATTTTAGTAATATTAAGGAGGTAAAAAGGAAAACATGACTCAAATATATTGGGAAAATATCGAAGAAGGAAACGAAATAACTCCTCTGGAAAAAAAGCCAACTACTCAGGACCTGGCAAAGTGGGCCGGAGCATCTGGTGATTTTAATCCTCTTCATTACGAAGATACTTTCGCAAAGACACAGCATATGGAAGGGCCTATAGTACATGGACAATTAAAACGGGCCTGGCTTGCCCAGATGTTGACAGATTGGATTGGCGAATATGGAGATCTCTTGAAATTCTCATGCCAGTTCAGGGCTGTGGATTATCCTTGTGTAATGAAAGATCTATTCGAATCAACAGGAGACGATAATCCTTTGATGTGCAAGGGCAAAGTAACCAAGAAATATACTGATGACGGTAAAAATTGTCTGGATTGTGATATTTGGATTGAAAATGCCAAAGGTGAATCCGGAACTCTAGGCAAGGCCACTGTTGCGCTTCCAAGCAAAGGATAATATCTTTTCTCCTTATCCTATATTTTCAATATAAACCCTATACTCTTTTTTTAACATGATTTAAGCGTCTCATATATTCTTATTATTCTCTTACCCTTGTAGGTCCGCCACTTGATTTACAAGGGTTTTTTTACATCAATAAATCAATTTTGAGGTGAGTAAAATGAGCGAATATTTAAAAGGAAAAAATGCGGTTGTAACTGGCGCTGGTCGAGGCATTGGAAGAGAGGTCGCCTTATCCCTGGCAGCTGAAGGCGCGAATGTCATAGTCAATGATCTTGGAGCTGCTGTATCAGGGGCAGAAAAGCAAGACTCAATTTCGCCGGCTGATGAAGTAGTCGAGGAAATTAAGAAGCAAGGTGGAAACGCGATTGCTAATTATGATTCAGTAGCTGATTTTGATACTGCTGGCAATATTATAGAATCTTGCATTGATAATTTTGGAAAGATAGATATCCTTGTAAACGTGGCTGGCAACTTACGGGACAGAATGGTTTATAATATGACCTTCGAGGAATGGGACGCGGTTATAAAGGTTCATCTATATGGTACTTTTAACTGTTCCAGACATGCATGTGTCCCTATGAAAGAGCAAAAATGGGGACGGATCATAACTGTTGTTTCTGACGCTTATAGAGGCACAATGGGACATGTAAATTATGGCGCGGCCAAAGGTGGAATGGTCTCCCTTATGCGAAGCATGGCTATAGAACTTTCCAGATTTCAAATTACCTGCAATTCAATTGCTCCCGCGGCTGCTACCAGAATGACTTTAACTGATGAGGTTAAAGAAGGTTTTAAAAAACGTGTTGAAAAGGGTTTTATGAGCAAAGATGTCTATGAGCATATGATATCCATGCCTGGACCTGAATTTGTGCCTCCTGGAATAGTTTACCTTGCATCAGATTACGGTGACAAAATTACGGGATGCGTTATCAGCTGTGCCGGAGGAAAGATATCCATACATAATGTTGCAGAAGAAACCCATGCAATTTATAAGGATTTCAGGGATAATGGGCCATGGACAATGGATGAGCTAATCAAAATAATGCCAATGGGCATTGAGCCATATTGTCCTCCATTAAAAACTGTCGAGTTAGATTGGGGTTAATCTATTTATGAAGCTTTAATAAAAAATTATTTAATTACCCATGAATAATAGAATTAACCAAAGGCAGGGACTTCTTGCTGGAATCACCGTCCTGGATTTATCCGATAAAAAGGCAATATTTTGTACGAAAATCCTTGCTGAACTGGGGGCCTTGGTAATCAAAATTGAACCTCCGGAAGGAGGTCATGATCGTAAACAAGGCCCTTTTATAAACACCCAGAAAGCTACACAAAGCCTCTCCTTTATTTATAATAATATCAATAAATATGGTCTCACTCTCAATCTGGAATCCCATACAGATAAAAAACGTTTTCTCCATTTACTACAAAATGCAGATATAGTGCTTGAATCCTTTTCTCCAGGATATTTGAAAGACCTTGGCCTTGGCTTTGATGTTCTTGCCCGATTCAATCCTGAAATAATTTTAGCCTCTGTATCAGCATTTGGACAAAATGGACCATGGCGGGATAATAAATCATGCAATTTAACGGCCTCAGCCTTAGGAGGGCAAATATTTGTTAATGGTTTACAGAATGGTAGTCCTTTAATGCCATTTGGCGAACAAGCTCATTATGCTGCCTCTCTATATACAGCAGTAGCAATATTGTTGGCCATACAACAACGGAGACAAACAAATATTGGGCAATGGCTGGATATTTCAATACACGAAGCTGTTACAGCTACATTGGAACATGTAATGATTCGCTATTTCTCAGAAAATATTATTCCATCCAGAAATGGCACTCGCCATTGGGATAATGCCTTTGAAATCCTGCCTTGTAAAGATGGCCACATTCATTTAACACCTCTCCTTGGATGGGATACATTGCTGGAATGGATGACAAGCGAAGGTATGGCTCAGGATTTAACCAGCAAAAAATGGAAAGATGAGGAATATCGAAAACAAAACATAAATTACATACTTGAAGTAATAGCTAATTGGACCAGGACACATACCAGAAATGAACTTTTTGAGCTAGGGCAATTAATGGGTTTTCCATGGGCACCTGTGGCCTCTTCGATGGAAATATTATCCAGCCCGCAGCTAAAGGCACGTAATTTTTTTTATACCCTCCAGGTGGAAAATAATTTTGCTTTAAAAATCCCGGGCCTTCCATTTAAAATGAGTACGAAATTTATTAATGATCCTAAACCGGCGCCCTTATTAGGTGAAGATAATAATACATTCTTCGGACTTAATTCTCCCATATGCACCCAATCCGGATCAAGACGCGCGCCTGCCAGGCAAAAGACTGATTCGCCTCAGACAAAGAAGGGGATCTTAGAGGGACATCGAGTTTTAGATTTTACTCGAGTCCTGGCTGGTCCTTATACCACAAGGATTTTAGCGGATTTTGGCGCTGAAGTTATAAAGATCCAATCCAATAAATTTTCTAAAGGCGCTGAATCAAATGATGGAGCTTATTTTAATAATTGGAACCGCAACAAAAAAAGCATTACTCTTAATATGAACCACCCTGGAGCCAAAGAGATTATCTTAAGCCTGACTAATAAATGTGATATTATTGTGGAAAATTTCTCACCAAGAGTGATGGCGAATTGGGGCCTGAATTATTCAAAACTAAAAGAAATGAACCCTGATTTGATCATGCTAAGCATGTCAGGTATGGGTCACTCAGGCCCATGGCAAAACATGGTGGCTTTCGGCCCTACAGTCCAGTCATTGGGAGGTCTCTCCCGTTTAACATCTTTTGAGACCAGGACCCCAATAGGATTAGGCTTTTCATATGCTGATATCATTAGCGGCCTCTATGGAGCCCTGGCTATTTTAGCATCCATTGAATATCGAAAAAACACGGGTCAAGGTCAATATATCGACTTATCAGAATATGAAGCGGTCTGTACTTTAATTGGAACCTCTCTGTTAAACACTCAAGTTAATAAAACAAGCGCTGCCCCGCATGGCAATAATGCTCATGATTTTATCGCTGCTCCTCATGGATGCTATCGTTGCAAGGGCCAGGATAGATGGTGTGCCATTGCTGTTTTTACTGAACCTGAGTGGCATAAGCTATTAGATATCATGGGAAATCCAGGTTGGGCTGAAGAAAATAAATTTTCATCCTTTTCTAATCGACAGATCCATGCTAAAGAACTAAATCACTTTATTGAACAATGGACACATAATCTTAGAGCTAGGCATGTAATGAATCTTCTGCAAACAGCAGGTATCTTCGCAGGCGTTGTTCAAAATGCCCATGACCTGGCGCATGATCCCCAACTCCATGCGAGAAGTTTTTTTGTCCCATTTAAACACCTGGTTTCAGGAAATATTATAACAGATACCTATCCATTCCATTTTTATGATAATCCTGAAAATGCTTGGAAAAGGGCTCCTCTTTTGGGAGAAGACAATCTTTATGTTTATAAAGAATTACTTGGTTTGACAGATTCTGAATATCTGGAATTAATAGAGAAGAAGATTATTTCATAGATACAGAAGCATTGGTAAATTTCAGGAGTACCATTTAATGATAGAAATACGTTTTCATGGCAGAGGTGGACAGGGAACAGTTGTCGCATCCAAAATTCTGGCTAATGTCATCTTTGCCGAAGGTAAATATTCACAGTCTTTTCCTTCCTTTGGCGTCGAACGCCGCGGCGCTCCGGTGGCAGCTTTTTTAAGAGTTGATGACAAACCCATTAGAATCAGAACAGAGATTTATGAACCTGATCATATTATTATTCTTGATCCCTTATTAGTAGACCAAATCCCTCTTACAAACGGCCTTAAAACTGGTGGCCTGATTCTGATTAATAGCAATAAATCACCGAATGAGTATCAAAATAAATTTTCAGGTTATGGTATAGCTACAGTCCCTGCCAGCAGGATTGCCTTTAAGCATCAGCTGGGCGCTAAACAATCTCCCATTGTAAATACCGCCATCCTGGGGGCAGTTGTTAAAATGTTAGGGATTGCAACACTTGAAGGTTTGCTTAAAACAATTAAATCCGATGTTCCATCCCGAAGCGAAGAAAATGCGGCCGCCGCCAGAGAAGCTTACACTTCAATCAGCGAAATTTTCAGGGCTTAGGAGCAGACACTATTTATAGAGAGTATTATGAAACATATTAACAGAGAGGTTCAATCCACCTTTTGCGCTATTTCCACCACATCAAGTCTGGAAAATAAAACAGGCAGTTGGAGATTTGCAAAACCTGTCTTTATTGACAGGCTGGCGCCCTGTAATCAGCAATGTCCGACAGGCGAAGATATTGCAAGCATTATGTACCTTGCCGGACAAGGCCGTTTTGAAGATGCCTGGAGATTGATTATGCAAGCCAATCCCTTTCCGGCTATTATGGGAAGGGTTTGTTATCATACTTGCGAGACAAAATGTAATCGATCTAATTTAGATAGTCCCATTGCCATTAATATGGTAGAGCGTTTTATCGGAGATTATGCGCTTGAACATAATCTTAAAATTCTGCCCCAAATCCCTGACCGGAATCAACATGTGGCTATTGTCGGCGCAGGTCCGGCAGGACTTACAGCCGCATATGATTTAAGATTAAAAGGTTATCAGGTAAGTGTATTTGATGCCAATGATCAACCCGGTGGACTCATGCGTTACGGTATTCCTCCTTATCGTCTTCCTAACCAAATTATTGAAGGCGAGATCAGCAGGCTATATGATATCGGAGTTCTTTTTAAGCAAGGCGCTTATATTAAAGATAAATCTGACTGGGATCGCCTCGAACATGATTTTGACTCTATTTTTATTTCTATAGGGACATCCATGATGGTAGATTCAAATGTCAAAGGGAACTCTCTTAAACGAATTTATCATTCCTTATCCTTTCTCAAAGAAATTAATCAGGGTAAACGGCCAGATATAGGAGATAAAACGATTATTATAGGCGGCGGCAATAGCGCCATTGACTGTGCTCGTGTCTCACGCCGCCTCGGCGCCAGGGTTACCTTAATATATCGCAGGACAATTGCTGAAATGCCCGCCTATATGGAAGAAATAGAGATGGCTCAGG
>DAOWOF010000153.1 GCA_030642205.1 Desulfobacteraceae bacterium
GTTTCAGGCCATATAATGAGCTGAGGCTTGAAGGCACAGGCAGCCCTGGTGAGTCTTTGATATATTTCCATGGTTTTAGTTTGGTGCTTTTTGTCCCATTTTAAGGACTGGTCAATATTGCCCTGGATTATTGATGTTTTCACTAATTGACCGGATATTTTTTTGCTATTAAATGTTTTTAGATAAAAATATCCATATCCGAGACTGGCCGCAAACAATAATATAATTATGGAGCATTCATAGAAAAAAAAAGATTTTTTGTTTTCAGAAGGGGCAAAAAAGATGGTATAGAGGAGGCTGTTTGCTGCAACAATCAAGGATGACACACCATAAACGCCGCATATATCAGCACATTGGATGATGGTCAAATGCTGATACTGGGTATACCCTAAAAGGCACCACGGAAAACCGCCTAACAGCATATTGCGCAAGTATTCCAGAGAAACCCAGAAAGATGCCATCCAGAGGATACGAAAAGAAGACTTTTTAAGCAGGACAGTCAAGCAAGCAAATAAAGCCGGAAACAGGGACAGGTAGCAGCATAAAAGGAGATAAGGTCCAAGACTAAAAAATAGATTCAGGTCCCCATAATATCGCAGGACAATAGTAATCCAGTAAATAAGTGTCAGGTAATGCGCAAATCCTGCAAAAAGCCCTAACCGGAATGCCTGTGAAGGGGATTGATCTTTAAGGCTTGCAAGAAGAGGCAGCAAGGCAATCCATGCTAAAAATGAAAAATTACCAGGCGGGAATGACGCGGTAAGCATCAATCCTGAAAGCATTGCCAATAAGAGTTTGCTGGAAATTATCCTTTGTTTCGCGGAAACAGAGTCATACATAAGATATGCTAAATAAAAGATGCCGTGTGGAATTATATCCAGAGGTTTTAATTATAGAATCACCTTTGATTATGTTGAGGGAGCCCTTTTTATTAATACCTGATCAATCTTGCGCTGATCGCCTTTATTGATAATAATTTCCAGATTCTCATAGGTTATTTTTTCATTAACCTCAGGGATTCTTCCTAAAAGATGAATAATAAAACCACCTACGGATTCAAATTCACCCGTGGATAATTCTATATCCAGCTGTTTTTCCAGCTTTTCCACTTCCAGGCGCGCATCAACCAGAAGCGCGTCATTGTCCAGGACTGTAAGAAGCTGCTCATCATTATCATGCTCATCCATAATATCGCCGACGATTTCTTCTATAATATCTTCAATTGTAATAATTCCTGATGTACCGCCATATTCATCTGTTACAATCGCCATATGTGTCTTTTTTTTCTTAAAATATCGCAAGATTTCACTTATTTTTTGAGTTTCAGGGACAAAATAGGGCTTTCTTAGAATTTCTCTCTGGATTTTTGTATCCAGTTGTTTACCCCTTAATTTAAGTAAATCCTTGGAGTGCAGGATCCCTACAATTTGATCTATGTTTTTATCGTAAATTGGTATTCTTGTATGACCGCAATCATTAATCAGCTTTATGATTTCATCAAGAGTGGTATCCAGGGAATCAGCGGATATTTCTGTGCGTGGGATCATTATGGAATGAGCGTCTGTGATTTTTAGCTCGAGGACACCATGAACCATATGGGATTCTTCATTGCTGATCAGGCCTTTGGCCTGACCTTCGTCCATAAGTTCATTGATTTCTTCGGCCAAATCAGAGCTTTTAGAAATTGGTGCTTGTTTTGTTAATAATGATTTAATAAAAGCAAGAATGCCTTTTTCTGGATTATCTTCCAAATCTTATCTTCTCCAAACAGGTACATGGTCGAACTAGCGCGTTACACGATCACCGATTGCGATTTTAAGGCGTGCCCTCCAAACAGGTACATGGTCGAACTAGCGCCCATCTGATTAAGGGGCAATTTCGGCGTTAGGCTAAAATTTTAATGATTAAACTACTTTTAATGTATTCCTGTGGTTAGAATTTTAGCCTTCCTTAGAAGGTAAACGAGACAGAACCTTTTTCAAAGGTCTCGGAATATGTGAATCAATTATTACTAAGATACAATTTTTCATATGATTAGAAATCCTAATTTTATACGTATCTATTGTCAAGGAATTTGGATTAACTCCAAATATTTGATATTAAGAAATTGTACACTATAGGTTGCATATCTTATGCCATCCAGCCACGATATGTGGGCACATTAGCGGTAAAAATGGCTTATATCGAATATCCGGGATTAAGTTAGGATCTTCATTATAACTATTTTTAAACTTGACCTGTTTCTCTTTCCTGAGCTAAATAGTGTAAAGTTGATTGAAAAGTGGCTAATTTTTTCGTCCATTATGAAGATAACCACCAGGATAGTATTATTAGGTAGTGCTTTGTTTTTAAACCGAATAAAACAATAATAAAAAATGATATCTGAAAAATCTGAAGGGCAGGGATGTCTGATCAATAAGGTAATTGCTCGTGGTCTTTGTGTGCGTTGTGGCGCCTGTGTAGGTTTATGTCCCTATTTTAACTATTATAATGGTGAAGTTGTAGTTATTGATCAATGTCATTCTGATAATAGTCGATGTCTCCAGCTTTGCCCGCTGGCTGAGCATGAAGCTACAACCCCCTTATATCAAGCAAAGGTTAAAGAAGCGTCTGATATTGCGATCGGTCCCTTGCGTGAAATATTTCTGGCTCGCGCAAGAGACAGGGAACTCAGGGCTAAAAGTCAATACGGAGGCGCTGTTTCGGCTTTACTGATTTATGCCCTTGAAAATGGCCTTATCAAGGGGGCTGTTATGACTGATAAGGGGGATGACCTGGCCCCGAAGGGGATGCTGGCGCGGGATCGTGACCAGGTTATCGCATGTTCCGGCTCCAGGTATTCCGGTTCTGCTGCCCTTGAGCTGAATCTATGTCTTAAGACCGGCATGGATCAGTTGGGGGTCGTGGGGCTGCCATGCCAGATGGAGGCGCTTGCCAGGATGAGGCGTATGCTTCCGGATGGCGCAGCCATAAGCCAAAAGATTGCCTTAAAGATAGGTCTTTTTTGCACATGGGCTATTGATTATCGGGGCTTCTCAACTCTCTTGAAAACCAGAGGCATTGATACCAAGGCAGAGGGATATGATATTTTGCCTCCACCTGCCGATGTCTTCAGGGTTAAAAATAAAACCGGGTATGATGATTTTTCCTTGTCAGATATCAGACCCCTGATCCAAAAAGGGTGCTCTCTTTGTCAGGATATGACCGCTCAATGGGCAGACATCTCCATTGGGACAGCAGAAGAAAAACCGGGTTGGAATACAATTATAGTCAGGACTTCGGTCGGCGCTGAAATAATACGCAAGGCCCTGGAAGATAATTTTTTGGAACGAGATCATTTCAGCAAAAAGGGTTTGGAGCATCTTAATGCCGCTGCTGCGAATAAAAGACTTAAGGGGATTAAGGCAAGAAGAGATCTGGATCGGAGTCATCAATGACAGTAATTATCAAAAAAAGGGAAAGTCTTGAATTGTTGCAGGGCAATGAGGCAATTGCCCGCGGAGCCCTTGAGGGTGGCGTAAGATTTTGTTCCGGCTATCCTGGCAATCCTTCTTCCGAGATTATTGATACCCTGGCCAGGGCAGCGCATAGTCTGTCTATTTATGTAGAGTGGTCAGTTAATGAAAAAGTTGCGCTGGAGGCGGCTACAGCAGCTTCCTTTGCAGGTCTCCGATCAATTATATGTATGAAACAAAATGGCGTTAATGTAGCCTCTGATTTCCTGACTAACCTTACTCTTTCAGGGACCAAAGGCGGAATTGTTTTAGTAAGCTGTGATGATCCGAATGGCATCTCAAGCACAAATGAAGAGGATGCCAGGCCATTTGCCACTTTAACTGATATTCCGCTTCTTGAGCCTGCCTCTCCACAGGAGGCCCTGGAAATGACCCGATGGGCCTTTGAATTATCAGAAGAGATTCAAAACGTGGTTATGCTTAGAAGTGTTTCCCGCCTGTCTCATACCCGAAGCAATGTGCAAATGAAGGACTTGCCTGATTTCAATACAAAGGCCTGTTTTGATATCTCAACCTCCTTCCATACCTTTCCTGTGGTGGAGAAACATAAGGCCAGGGATGCCAAACTGCTAAAAGCATCTCAAATATTTGAGGAATCACCCTTTAATCGTTATGAGGGACCTTCAAGGCCGGAACTGCTTGTTATTACTTCCGGTTGCGCATCAAATTATGTCGTGGACGCAGTAGGGATACTTGGCCTCAAAGACAGGGTCGGGATTCTCAAATTGGGAACTACTTCACCATTGCCTGTAAAATTATTGACAGGGTATCTCTCTACCTGTGACAGGATACTATTTGCCGAAGAGATAGATCCTTTTTTAGAAAAAGAGATTAAGGCTTTGGCAGGAGACCTGGCAAAAGAGATAGGGTCCAAGGAATTTATGGGCAAGGCCTCTGGCCATATTCCTTCCTGTGGAGAACTTTCACCTGGCCATCTTATGGAAGTGCTGGGGAATCTATTTAATGTTTCATGGAAAAAGGATGAATACAGGGAAAAGATCTCAGGCTTGATCAAGGACGCAATTCCTCCAAGAGAATTCGGGTTTTGCCCCGGATGTCCCCACAGGGGGTCTTATTATGCTATAAAGCTGGCTTTGACCTGGGATAACCGCCAGGGTTTTGTATCGGGAGATATTGGATGTTATACCCTGGGGATCTGGCCCACCGGTTTTAATCAGGTAAAGTCTGTCCATGCCATGGGTTCAGGTCTTGGTCTTGCCTGTGGTTATGGCAAACTGGATCAATTTGGCTTTGATCAGCCGGTTGTCACTGTTTGCGGCGATTCGACCTTCTATCATTCCGGCCTGCCGGCCCTGGTAAACGCAACATTTAATCAGGCAGATGTCCTTCTTTTGATTCTGGATAACAGCGCTACTGCCATGACCGGGTTTCAGCCCCATCCCGGTTGCGGGAAGACTGCCATGGGGGATGTTACTGATGTGGTGGATATGGAGAAGCTTTGCCGGTCAATGGGTGCGGAAGTAATGGTGGCAGATCCCTATGAGATGGAAAAAACCGCTCAAATTATCTACGGACTTTTACAAAAGAGAGGTCAAAGAGTTCTGATACTGCGTCGTAAATGTGCCCTGGTACAGGGAAGGGAAGGCGGCTTTCCATATAAAATAGAAATTGATCAGGATCTTTGTCTTGGTGAGGAATGCGGTTGTAACCGTTATTGCACCCGAATTTTCCGTTGTTCCGGATTGGTTTGGGATAATCAGCTTGGCAAGGCCTGTATAGATAATATTATTTGTGTGGGTTGCGGGATCTGTGCGGATATCTGTCCGCAGGGAGCGATTAATAAAATTATAAAATGAGTGATAAATGCCTTTAAATCTTATTATAACCGGGGTAGGAGGACAGGGAAATGTTCTCGCGTCCCAGATTCTGGGCCGAACAGCAGTGCGACATGGCTTTAAGGTTACTATTGGCGAAACCTTTGGTTTATCTCAACGGGGTGGGCCTGTAATGAGCCATATATGTATTTCTGAGACAAAAAATTATAGTCCCATAATACCCCCTAATATGGCCCATATAATTTTAGGCCTTGAGCCCCTGGAGGGCATCAGAATTATAAATGAATTCGGTAACCCTGAAACTACCTATATTGTTAACTCCAGACCTATTCATCCATTAAACGTAATTGCCGGAGAGGTGGAATATCCTGACCCCGAGTGGATCAGGGATGTTTTGGCCCAGGCGGGAAAAACTCTTTTTTGGCTGGATGCCGCCCAATTGGCCATGGATTTAGGGGGGCCTATTATGCTCAATATGATCATGCTAGGAGCATTATGCGCCTTACCTGGATTTCCTGTAACTGGTGATCAGATAAAGGAAATCCTGCCTGAAATTTTTCCCAAAAAGGCCATCGAAGCGAACTTGAAAGCCATTGATATCGGGGGAGGTCTGATTACTAAAGATGAAAATTGATTTGCACATCCATTCAAAAGATTGCTCTGATGGAA
>DAOWOF010000065.1 GCA_030642205.1 Desulfobacteraceae bacterium
AAGGAAAAGAGGATCTATGATGATGTACTGTTCTATTCAGGATACTTGAAGGTAGCCAATAAGCGAATAGCAGTAATTAATGGTGCGGAGTATCAGGTTGGAGAAGCAATAAAAGAAGGTGGCTATATCGTCAGGAAAATTACTCCGAATCACATCAATCTGGAAGGTGACGGGAAAGAGATCAGGACAATTCAAATAGCAGACAAATTAAAAGTAAATTAATTTTATCTTATACATTTAATAGGGTGCAATATGAAATCTAAGAAATTAATTGCAAGAGGATTAATGGGGCCTTTTTGCGTCATGATTATTTCAATCATGGCTTGTTCGGGAGTCAATAAAGAGACCAAAACTCCATTTTTTGATAAATGGAGGATCAAGGCCGAGGAATCTAAAGGATTTTCACCTCCTGCAAGCACTCCTGTTCTTGATGAGCATAAAAAAGCAATTGATCGGATGGAAACACCCTCAGAGATCGAGAAGGATCCCGAGCCCACCATGTCTAAAGCCAAAGTAACCCTTGACATGTATGACACTGAAATAAATGTGGTGTTGCGCACCCTGGCCAAAGCAATTAATCAGAGCATCATGATTAATGAATCAGTTAAGGGCACAATCAATGTAAATGCGACAAATGAACCATGGGATCATGTCTTTTTGGGCGTGTTACGCACCTCCGGGCTGACCTATGGCTGGGTAGGAAATATCATCAGGATCAAAACCCTTGATGATATGAATCTCGATTGGAAACTAAAAGAGACCTTATTGCAACAAAAACAATTACAATTGAGATTGAAGAATGTCACCCCATTTGGCAGCAAAATAATCAAGGTTAAATATGCTGATGCCAAAAACCTTAAGGCCATAATTACTCAAATGTTAACCCAGACGAGTAATAAAGAAGGAAAACATGCCCCTGGCCAAATGGCTTCAGTGGTAGTGGACAAACATAATAACGCGCTTATCATTCATGCCAACCAGCAAGATATCAGCAAAGTAATCACTATGGTCAATAAACTGGATATACCCACACCTCAAATACTGATCAAGGCTCAAATTGTTGAAGCAAACAGTGATACTGCCAGAGACCTGGGGATTCAGTGGGGAGGACTCTACAAGCATGCAAGCGGAGGAAAAAATTCCTGGATAACACCTGGGGCCAACAGCACAGGAATTACGGGACAAACCCTGGACCAGGTGCTTAGTCCAACTTCCGGCATGGCTGCCAGTTTTCCGGCGGATCTCAGCTCCGGCGCAGGCCTTACAATTGGCTATATTGCAGAAAAACTGGGAGGCCACTTGCTTTCAGCCCAGCTTTCAGCCCTGCAAAGTGAAGGGAAAATACATATCCTGTCAAGCCCTTCCATTACAACCCTTGATAATCAAACTGCCAGAATTGAAAGCGGTAAAGATGTTCCTTTTCAAACAGTGGAAGACCAGGAAGTACAAATTGAATGGAAAAAGGCAGTCCTGAGCCTTGAAGTGACACCCCATGTAATTGATGGAAAGATTCTCAAGATGAGTATAAAAACCCATAAGGATGAACTCGATTTTACAAATACTGTCGAGGGAAATCCTACTATTGTTACCAAAAGCGCCGAAACCAACATAATCCTGTTTAATGGTGAAACTACTGTAATTGGTGGGTTGAGTAAAGAAAAAAAGAGCAGTGGAAATGCAGGGATTCCCTGGCTAAAGGAAATCCCTGGTTTAAGCTGGCTCTTTAAAAGCACCAACAGACAGCTGGAAATGGAGGAGGTCTTGATCTTTATCACGCCCTATATCCTCGAGGAAAAGGTAATTGGTGCCAGACATGATGATCGGACTGGCAATACGATAAGCTCTAAATAGAATACAATTTTTTTAAGGACAGGTAATAATAATAAATGGACTATTTCAGTATTTTAGATCTAAAAAATGAGCCCTTTTCCAACTCTCCCAGCCCGGAGCAGTTTTTTCCATCCAGGCAGCATGTAACCTGTCTTCAAAAACTGGAAATTGCCTTTCGTTTACGCCGGGGCCTCAATATAATTATAGGTGATGTCGGCACAGGCAAATCAACACTTTGTCGACAGTTGATTCGGGATCTGGCCTTGAAGGATGTTTTTGAGACCCATTTGATACTCGACCCTGATTTTAACTCCCCAGGTGAATTTTTGAGTGTATTAGCCGAAATGCTTACAGGTATTCATCCTGCAGCGGATATCAATGAGTGGCAGTTAAAAGATCAGATAAAAAAATATCTCTTCCATAAAGGGGTGGATGAGCAAAAACTTGTGATTTTGATTATAGATGAAGGCCAGAAAATTCCACCCTATTGTCTGGAAATCCTGAGAGAATTACTTAATTTCGAGACAAATGAATATAAACTCCTGCAAATTGCCATTTTTGCCCAGACAGAATTTGAAGAGATTATCAGAAAGACTGAAAATTTTGCAGACCGGATCAATCTTTACTCTATATTAAAACCTCTTGGTTTTTCAGATACAATGGCAATGATTAAATTCCGATTGAGAAAAGCAAGCAAATCAGGAGGAGCAAATTTTTTTTCTCTGCCTGCTTTTTGGGTAATCTTCCATTCCACAGGCGGGTACCCAAGAAAGATAGTAAACTTATGTCATAAGAGCCTTTTGGCCATGATTGTCCAGAATCGTCAAAAAGTTGGTTGGGCCTTGCTCCGTTCTTGCGCGAAAAGATCTTTTCCCAGGCAGACCAGAAGATTGACCCTGGGCCGGGGTATGGCATTAAGCTTTATCATGATAGTCTTGTTAATGGTGGTAGTGCGGCATGATCAATTATGGAATCTTTTGTCCGAAAGGAATATGCAGGATAATTTAATCGCAAAAGTAATTGATCTTCCTGAAAGGCTGGAGAATAAAGATATCAGCGAGAATTTAAAAACAGTGAAAATTATCTCGCATAAACAGGAAATCGAACCCCTTTGCACAAAGGTAGAATTTAAAGCCCTTACTGAACCTGAAATTCATTCGTCTCATTCGGCCCTGGCAATCCTTGATGCCAAGGTTGTATCCGGGAAAGAAATCCCTCACCTGCTTGGTCAAGTGGCTCTTAAAAAAAAGGAGACCTTGGGGTGGATGATAAACAGGATTTATGGAAACTTCAATCTCCAGAATCTCTATCTGGTAGAAAAGGCGAACCCTCATATATCTGATTCTGATATAATTGATGATGAAACCAATATCCTCTTTCCGCCTATCACGGTCAAAACCAGCCGACTTCACCAATACCTTTGGATAGAAATAGCAAATACAAGAAGTTTATCCAAGGCCTTTCAGGTTTTAAGATCTCACTCATCACGTAAAGAGCCAATCCGGATTATTCCATATTATAATAGCAGAGAGGGACTTCGTTTTTCCGTTATTTTTGAGACCTTTTTCAAGGATCAAAATTCTGCCAGAAACAAATTGGAAACCCTGTCTTCTGGTTTAATTAAGTCTTCTCTTATTCGTTCCGACTGGGACAGGGATACTATCTTTTTTTCCAATCCTTGTTTAGTAAAAACGAGTAAAAAACTTGTAATCGCGAGAAAATAAAATGGATACAAAGAAAAGACTGGGTGAGATGCTTATAGAAGGTGGGTTGATCACAGAGGATCAGCTGAGCAAGGCGCTGATAGATCAGAGAAAGTCCGGATTACAGCTCGGTAAATTTCTTGTCAGAGAAGGGATTGTACTGGAAGATCAAATTGTTGAACTTGTTTGCGCGCAGTTAAACTTGAATAAGTATCATGTCAGGAACTACCCGCTGGACATGAATCTTAATGATGTGATCCCGGCCGATATTGCTGCCAAATATGAAGTCATTCCTCTTAAAAAAAATGATTTTTTAATCACCCTGGCCATGATGAATCCTATGGATATCAAATCACTGGACGCAATCGAGGTCTTTGTCAATAAAGAGGTGGAAACGGTCATGTGTACCGAACAGGAATTTAACCACCTCTACGCGACTATTTACGGTAGTCATTCCAAGCTTGATGATCTGGTAGATGATATCCAGACTGCAAATGATATAGCCGAAGAAGATAAAACAGGTCGCTCTGAAGATGTTGATGTAAAAAATTATGAAGATCTGCTGGATGAGGCCCCGGTTATCCGCCTGGTTAATTCTATCCTTGCCCAGGCTGTGCGGGACAAGGCAAGCGATGTGCATATCAGCCCGGAGAAGGATCATGTCCAGGCCAGATTCCGGATAGACGGAAAGCTGGTTGAAGTGCCTGCTCCGCCCAAGAATCTGGTCATACCTCTTATCTCCAGATTCAAGCTCCTGGCTGATATGGATATTGCTTCTTCCAGGATTCCCCAGGACGGTCGATTTACCGTGAAATTAAAGGAAAAGGAGATAAACATCCGGGCCTCTGTCCTGCCAACCATCTATGGCGAGAACCTGGTATTGCGTTTGCTTGATACAAGTGAAGGGATTTTTTCATTAAAAGACCTGGGCATGGGAGAAAAGGACAGGAGCAAGATAAACGACATGATCGAAAGGCCCTATGGCATGATCCTTAGCACAGGGCCTACCGGATCCGGAAAAAGCACATCTCTTTATTCCATACTCAAAAAAATAAATACACCGGATGTCAATATTATAACTCTTGAAGATCCGGTGGAATACAGGATGAAAGGTATCCGGCAGGTGCAATTAAATCAAAAGGCCGGTATGACTTTCGCGGGCGGGCTGAGATCAATTCTGCGCCAGGATCCTGATGTCATTATGGTAGGCGAAATCAGAGATGCGGAAACAGCGAGCATTGCCGTTCAGGCAGCCATGACCGGGCACAGGGTCTTAAGTACGGTCCATACCAATGACGCTGCAGGCGCGATCACCCGCTTTCTGGATATGGGTATTGAGCCTTTTCTGGTGGCCACTGTTATGCTGGCTTCTATCGCGCAGCGTCTTGTAAGAAGAGTCTGCCCAAGCTGCAGGATTCCCTATGATCCGCCTGTCTCAGCGCTTAAGCAATGGGGGCTGGATAAGCTGGAAAAAACCAGTTTCATGAAAGGCAAAGGCTGCCCTGATTGTATGAATACCGGCTATAAAGGACGCACAGGCATTTATGAAGTGCTTATTATCGACAGCATGGTTCAGGAAATGATTTTAAATAGGAGTTCCGCCCAGAAAATCTCCCAGGCAGCCATTGAGGCAGGAACCCTCCGGACCCTCAGAAGAGATGCCGCTGACAAGGCTGTCAAGGGGGAGACTACTCTGGAAGAAGCCATGTCATCGGTTGTTGTTTAAGGAAGGAGCCAAAGCATAATGATCACATATCATTACAAGGCCATTGATGAAAATGGAGCTAAAAAAAATGGTCAACTGGAGGCTGAATCAAGTGAAATGGCAGCCAGTCTCTTGCTATCCAGGGGATATATTCCTTCCCGGATATCAGAAGAAAGCAGCGCCGCGTCCGGAAGTTTTCTTGAATATATCAAGGGTTTCATAAATCCAATAAAGACCTCTGAATTAATTCTTTTTACCAAACAGTTCAAGACTCTTTTCAAGGCGGGTGTATCTATACGGCAACTTTTACTGGTACTGGAAACACAGACCGAAAATCTGAAATTAAAAAAGATATTGCGAGATCTATCCAAGGATATAAATAACGGATTAAGTCTTGAAGAGGCCATGGGCAAGCATCCCAAGGTTTTTTCATCCCTCTATGTCAGCATGGTTGAAGCGGGCACAGCCAGTGGATCTCTGCCTGCTGTCCTGGAACGATTGACCCATATCCTGGAACATGAGCATAAGATGAAAAGTGATATCAAAGCAGCTATTCAATACCCTGCTTTTGTTCTCTCCTTTTTGGTTGTGGCCTTTATTGTACTCCTTACTTTTGTTATCCCAAAATTCTCCAAGGTATTCCTTGATTCCGGAATCGATCTGCCCCTGCCGACACTGGTATGTATCGGTCTTAATCATTTTTTATCTGATTACTGGTATCTAATACTGGGAGGCGTGATTATTGCAGGAGTGTCTTTATACCTGGCCTTGAAAAATGAAAAGGGCAGATTTTTTCTGGATACTTTTTTATTAAAGGTTCCTGTCATTGGCCCTTTGTTAACCAAGACAGCCATGGCACGCTTCGCAAGCATAGGATCCATTCTTCAAGCCAGCGGGATTTCAATTCTGGAAGCAATGAATATCCTGTCAGGTGTAATAGGAAATGCTGCCATTGAACGCCAATTTGTGAAAATAAGCGAGAATCTGCGGGAAGGGAAGGGCATTGCCGCTCCCTTAAAGGAAGCGGGATATTTTCCACCCATGTTAGTCAATATGGTTGCCATTGGAGAGGAATCAGGCAATCTGGATGAAATGCTCAGTGAGGTTGCGGTCCATTATGACGCAGAGGTGGAATTTTCAATGAAACAGATGTCAGATGCCATCGGACCCGTGCTTACAGTCGGGTTGGCCTGTGTGATCGGTTTTTTTGCTTTGGCTATTTTTCTTCCCATGTGGGATCTGACTCAGATGGTTAAATAATGCCTGAACGAAAACTGTCTTTTTCGTTCAGGCAGTGTTGAAGTGAGATTAGTTTGAATTTGGATTAAACTATAATAATTTTTTTGGAGGATTAGCATGGTAAAAAGAAATATTTTTATCAAAAATGAACAAGGTTTTACCCTGATTGAAATCATTGCGGTATTGATTATCATGGGTATCCTGGCGGCAGTGGCTGTGCCAAAATATTTTGCCTTGACAGTCCAGGCGGAAACAAAAGAGGCGGAAGCCGTTTCTGCGGAGATTCAGGCCAGGGCAAATAATTACTTTGCCCAGCGGCTGCTGTCAGGTTCAGGCACTGTAGCTGCCGCCGGCAATGCAACCTGGCTAAGCAATATCGGAGGCCTCCCTGTGGCCGCTGATTTTGCTAACTGGATTGTTGCTGCCTCTAGTCTTACCAAAACAGCAGGAGGCCATATATATACAATTTCAGTATTAACTCAAATGGCTGCCGATGCTCCGGCCAAGATACAACTGGTACAAAGCTGATCCTGATAATAGTTTTAATTATACCAGAATAAAATGTTTATCCTCCTGTCTGATGATACTTCCCTGAAAGAACTATCATCAGACAAAAAAAATATTGCTGATGATTGAATATAAGCCAAAAAAGAATATCAAGGGCTTTACAATGCTGGAAATCATTATAGTCCTGATTCTTGTCGGCATTGTCAGCGCGATTATTGTCTCCGGAATCAAACCAAGCAATATTGACCTTGAAACCGGGACCCTAGTAATTAAATCCCGCCTGCGCTACGCCCAGACCAGGGCAATGAATTCTGATTCTATTTGGGGCATTTATATAAATAATAATACCTATACCCTTTTTAATAACGGCAGCATTGCCAACACGATTAAATTTCCTGAAGAATCAACCGCTATCATCAACCTGCCTTCCGGTATCACTGTAGCCAACGGTACGATATCCTTTGATTCCTGGGGCAAACCGTATACGGACGCCGCCGGTACAAGCATTCAGGCAAATGATCGTACACTGACTGTCTCAATTGGCGCTGATACCAAATCTATTATTATCACCAAAAACACAGGGTTTATCCAATGAAAAAATCATATGCCGCCCATATGAGTGAAAGGGGATTTACTCTCCTGGAGATAATTATCACTCTTATCATCTCCTCTATTCTGGGTGCCATTATGGTTCAGACCCTGGGCACCAGCCTGTACAAAAGCGCGCAACCTGTGTCAATGGTTCAGAATGCCAATTATCTGCACCAGGTATTTGAACGGATGAACAGCGAGTATAAAAGACTTCTACTAACAGATTCAGATCCCCTTGAGACTTTAAAGACAAGCCTGGGAAACGAGGGAACTGATCAGAACAATACTTACGGTACTTATACAATCCTTATTAACCGGTACATAAAATTTACCGGCAATAACGAAGTAAATGAAAATACCTTAAAGACAATATTAAAAACAAGTGTTAAATATGGCACTCAAACGATTACAGGTCTTTTCACCAAGTAGTGTCTGAATGAAAATTTGGCGTTTTTCGTCATTTCTCTGGAAAACGGGAGTAAGCAAAGACTACGATCCAGTCTTTTTGGATAGTTCCGGATCAGCATTGGTTTTCACTGGAGTGATGTTTTCAAAGATATAAATGATGATGAAATTACACACACGAGAAACAGGGTTTACCCTGATCGAAGTAATCATATCCCTGATCATGACAGGAATTATTGCCTCTATGGCAGGCACTGGCATTGTTACTGTTACAAAGGGCTATATTTTTGCGAGAGAAAATGCCCATATGGCCCAAAAATCTCAGCTGGCCATGGCGCGTGTCAGCCGGGAACTAACAGAATTGACAGAAATTACAGCGGTCTCATCAACCGCGGTTACGATTGACAGCCTTTCTGGTCTTCGTATCATTGGTTTGGATGGGACCAACATCAAGATAGCCCCGCAGGGAGTCCTCCTGACAAATGGCGATATATTGGCGGATAATGTCAATAATCTTGCCCTTACTTATTTCAAGGGTACTAATCCATGGGTCCAGGGTGCTGATGACATCCAATTATTATCAGCTATTCAGGTAGACATGACATTAACCCGAAATGATGGGGCTGCTAACGTGACCTTTACAACTACAGTTAATCCACGAAACAACCAGAATTATGGAGGACTGCCATCCTCAACGCCAACTCCGCCCATTGCTCCCAGCTATGGCTCCGGTTGTTTTGTCGCTACAGCCGCTTATGGACAGCCATACCATCCTGCAGTTCTATTGCTAAAAGAGTTCAGGGATAAATGCCTTCTGACCTGGACAGGCGGCAGAAAGCTGATCAGGATTTATTATACACTTGGCCCTTATCTGGCAAAAAAGATTAAAGACAAGCCGTTGCCACAGTTTACAGCAAGGCTCCTTCTCTCTCCCCTGGTTGGTTTGGCCTTTTTAACTCTTAAATCTCCTTTGCTGATACCTCTTATTATTCTGATTGCATGGCTTGTTTCGATTCTGAATTCCAGGCTGCTGAAATTTATTAAATATCAAGGCAGCTCTCCCCTGGCAAATTCCAGAGGAGGCGCCCTGATTACTCTCATCGTGACCATGATGATTTTTTCAGCCATGGGTTCAGCCATGCTTCATATGGGCTCATCCTCTTCCTTTAATCAGTTGGCTGCCAACAGCGCCAAGAGATGTTACTATCTGGCTGAATCAGGGTTTAGATATGCCTCCAGCATCTATATGAATGAGAGTAATGGCGCCTTAAAAGACGGGCATCTTGAGGCATTGCATAATGCGGGTCTTTTTAATCTGGCTGGAAATGATGAACATTTTGATATTGAGGTCTACCCCTATTTTTTTAAAACCACAGCCGATCCCAATGGGACACATACACTGCACAACAAGGTTACCGGAGGTATCCCGGCTGACATGAACCTCTCTAATGGAAGATTAAAAATCGGAAGCTCCTTTTATATATATTCAAACGCCGTGCAAGCTGGCAATAACATAACCTTTACTATGACCCCGCTCATGCCTGCCATTGCTATTGGAACAGACGTGCGATCAACAGCTACCAGCATAAATAGTGGCCAACATATCGTACAAGGAGGAAACCTGACCTTTCAACCCGGCTCTGCGGATGGTTTTCCTGAAAAAAATGGTGTTTTCGAGGTATATACCGGTACTTACTCCTACAAAAGACTAAACACCGCGAGTAATCGACTGGAGCATATAGACACTGCAAACGGCTCGGCCTTTATACCCTTTACGGTTACTCCAGGCTCCATGCTTGTTCTTGAAAAATCTGTCAAAATTTGCTCAACTGGCATTATCGGTCAGGGGGATATGCTTACCAGCCGCGAAATAGTTTATTATACACCCATTGGATGGATAATCAGCCAGGGCAGCTGGGATGAAAAGATCGAGATAATAGATCCATTGAACGATCTGGACAACTGGTTTACTGGCGGAAATCCTGAAGGACAGCTTGGAACCCATGATATACAGGATAACGCGCTGCATGTGGCATCCACCCAGGCGCAAGGATCAGGAAGCGGAACTTATTATAAGAGTCA
>DAOWOF010000257.1 GCA_030642205.1 Desulfobacteraceae bacterium
AATTTGGCGGCAATCTTTTTTTTCTTTGCCTCATATGGAGGGACTTCTTTCATAATATCACAGTGGCCGGAATGGGTTTGACCTGCTTCTGTTTTAATTTCAATCCTGGTTGCAGTTTCTGACATATCTTTGTCTGGTATAGTCGTTATTTTCTTTATTAATTCTTTTATTTCCGGGGCATTGACCTTTTTATCCGTAAATGCCTGAAGGCCTGTATTATCTCTAAGGATAGCATTGGCTACACAATAGGGAATGCTGAATTTTCCTTCAAGCGCAGTCGTAGGTTCCATTTTTCCTGCTGCATCCAATGCAATTTCAGAGCAATGGATCGTGATTGATTGAATGGTATCCAGATTAATCTTTTCTTTGATTATAGTATTTACAACAGCTTCGATGGGAGAATGGGTCGCATGGCAGGAGGCATGGTATTTTTGTGCTATATCTTCGATTTCCCAGCTTTTTCCCAATGTTGCCACTACATCATCATTTTTTTTACCCTTAAAAAGCTGAAAAAAACCATGCTTTCCTTCAAGTATATCTTCTGCGCAGGTAAAATCATTGCTGGCCAGCAAAGCTGACATCAGGCCTGCCATGGATGATTTACCTGCATGAAAAGGTTTACACATGGTCCCAAACACAGCTTTTAACCCGGAAGATTGTGTCCCCGCAAGTCCCAAGGCGTATTGAGTCTGTTTTTTTGAGAGTTTCAATAATCTTGCGCATGCAGCAGCAGAGGCAAAATGTCCAATAGTAGAAGTTCCATGCCATCCTTCTTTATAGTGCTCCATACCAGAGCACAATCCAATGCATGAAGCTGCCTTTAAGCCAATGATATAAGCAGTTAAAAAATCTGATCCACTCTTTTCTTTCCATTCCGAGAGAGCAAGAATTGATGAGAACAAGGTCACAGAAGGATGTCCGAGAGTGGCAAAAAGTGTATCGTCATAATCAAGGGCATGGGATGCAGCGCCATTTATCAAAGCTGCTTGTTCCACAGATTTCTTTATGTTATGCCCAATAATAAATGCCTGCTCATTCCCACCCATAATATCTGTGTATGCTATAAGCTTATGCACAAGCGGTTCGTCCTTTCCTGCTATTGCAACACCTAACCAATCGAGAAAACAGACCTTGGCATGATCATAGACTTGTTGTGGGATATCATCATCTTTTGTGTCAGTTATAAATTCTGCTATTATCTCTGTTAATTCCATGGTTTTTCCCTCCATTTATTTTTATTATTTCTGTCCAGGCATTTTTTAGGATTCATACAGACACCAGGAGACTATCCGGGAATAGTAATTTTTCCAAAATCAAGGCCGGGAATTCTTTACAGAAATATAGTCTCGTAATCTGAGGATAAAATTCTTAACGGATTAATACTGATTTAAAGATTTGCTTTAAGGATCATAAGGAGAGTCCTCCATCAACACCAAAAATCTGGGAAGTAATAAAGCTGGCCTCATCTGATGCAAGAAAGATAAAGGCTGGAGGAATCTCTTCTGGTTCAGACATTCTCCCCAATGCCCTGGCAGCAGTAATCTTTTTAAATACTGCTTCAGGCATATTTTCGTACATTCTGGTCTTGTGGGATGGTCCTATACCATTTACCGTAATATTATATCTTCCAAACTCCTTCGCGCATGTCTTTGTAAATGCAATCACACCTGCTTTGGCAGCGCTATAATTAGCCTGTCCAATATTGCCCATTCTCCCTGCTGCCGAGATTACATTAATTATCCTTCCATATTTTTGTTCAATCATATAACCTATTGCTGATTTAGTACATGTAAATACACCTTTAAGGCCTACAGCAATAACAGAATCCCACTCTTCTTCTGTCATTTTAATGATTAATCTATCTCTTGTTATGGCGGCATTATTTATCAATATGTCAATTCGTCCAAAATTGTCAATAGCTGCCCTGATTATTGTCTCAGCGCCATCCATTGTAACAACAGTATTATAAGTAGGAACAGCCTTGCCACCTTGATCAGTGATTTCTTTGACAACCTGATCAACAAGTTCTGGCGTAGTCCCATTTATTACCAGTTTAGCCCCTTCCTTTGCCATAGCGATCGCGACGAGCTTTCCCATTCCTCTGCCAGATCCTGTAATAACAGCCACCTTATCTTTTAATTTCATGGTTTTATTCCTCAAGACTATAGAGGCTCTTGCAGATACCTGTAAAATGTGAGCATCTTTTCAGTCCAAGTGCAATATGTTATGTTTTGCATGATCTTTTTGTATCTCTGCAAGGGCCTCCTGTTAAAACATGATTTGTGAAAAAAACTAGAAATTCCTTGGTTTGCAGATAATTTCTCGTATTCTGATATTGAAAAATGTTGATTGGTGAGCAGGTTTTATGATTAGAGCCGTATCCGCGCCCTGGGCAGTACCTCCAATAGATATAATATCTTTTCCAGTCAGCGCCCCTGAGTCAGCCGCCATGATGGCAATTTCAACGGCAACCTTTGTCCCTTGACCAAAAAGTCTTAGTGTATCAGCAATTAATAAGGCAGGATAGGCCCCTGAATATTTTTCAGCTACTGATCGCTCTATTCCGGATAGGGGATGAGTGGCTGAAACAACCCTTACCCCTTTATCTTCCAAATCTTTTTTGGTGGAGGCCTTCATTACGTTATTAAAAGGCTTTTTGGCCCCGCAATGAAGCGTAGCCGCTGTAATTTGAAATCCCTTAAAGATCTCCAGCGCCTTATATGCAGTATCTCCCTTTGTAGAGGCAAGAACCACTTCCTCTAAACCTAACGATTTACCACGTTCATATGCAAGTTTAAGTGTTTCTATAGTATTTTTTTCCCCTGCTGTATCATAATACATAGTAGCTCCTTTCATTAAATTTAAGATAATTCTGTAATTTCTTAATGACCACCATGCCCTGATGGGTATAAAAAAACATGAAAATAAGGTAGCGTCCAGCTCTTATTTTATCAGCTCTTCGAGAGGATTTGTGGGTAAAATTGACCCCCGGAATTATTTTTCTGTCATACCCCCCAGTTTTTTTGATGGAAGATGACAGGAAAATAATTTCTAACACCTGAAAAAATAATATGCATTCAGTCCGACCGGCACATAATATACTGGTCTTGACCAGGATCCTTAAAGGAGAACTGAATGTATATAAAGACATTGCTCAATTACGCAACAAAATTCAAGTGTTTTATTCAGTCTTGAAAATCCTGATCCTCTGGGCCAGGATTTTTACTTTTCAGGCATCTCAGCTTGACTGAAAAAAGAAAACACTATATGCCTTTTGTGACTTTATGGGTAAACAGCGGTGCAAAAAAA
>DAOWOF010000118.1 GCA_030642205.1 Desulfobacteraceae bacterium
CTAGTACAGTATAAAATTTAAAGTTTCGGGTAAAGCCGTTTCAGTTTAATGCGAGCATCTTTTGTCCGAAATTGCCAATCAATATCGGAATGTTTATTATTTCGATCTGTATTCCACGCATCCACTTCATTTCTCAATTTATCAATATCAGCAATTCGCTCGGCAAGGCATTGTCGTTTCAAAACACTGAGTTCAATTTCTGCAACATTCAGCCAACTGCCATGCTTCGGCGTATAATGTATTTCCAGCCGTTCTGATAGGCGCCTGGCCTCAGCAGGAGAAAATGCTGTATACAGCGAAGCCGTATTGTGAGTGTTCAAGTTATCCATTACTAAAACCACTTTGGTGGCATCAGGATAACGCGCATCAAGCATCTCCTTTATGAAATGAGCCCAGTCTATTCGCGTACGACGCTCAGTAATCTTCACTTTACGCATTCCCCCAAGAGGTTCGACTTCCATGAAGATGCTTGCTACTCCATTCCGAACATATTCATCATCAACCAATTTGGGATGGCCTGGCGCTGCAGGAACAGGATCATGAACCTCACCAATTAGCTGAACACTTGACTCGTCCATACAAACAACTGGAAAATTAGGATCATAAGGTCGTGCATAAACCTCGATCACATCTTCCATCGCCGCAACAAAAGTTGCGTTTTGGTCAGGTGGTATTTTCCAATATTTGCTTAGGTGAGGCTTAATTTCATTTTTTTTAAAATGTTACATACTGTCATTGGGGAAACGGTTTCCACTATTTTCAATTCGATTAGTTTCTCAGCCAACAAACGCACGGTCCATCGGACTTTTCCTTTTGGAGGGTCTGAACAAGCCAACGCTAAGAGATGTGCTTCAAATTCTCCTCCAAAGCGAATTTCTCTCGGTGGCTTTACTCTCTTCTTTCGCTCAATGGCTGCCGTTAGGCCTTCTTCGACAAACCTTTTTTTTAAATGCTCAAGACTACGAGTGGTTACTCCTACAGCCTCTGCCACTGTTTGCACTAACCATTTAGGACCATCGTCACCGGCATCGAGCAAAAGCAACGCCCGGGCATACAATATAGTTCGAGCTGCCCTTTTCCCCTTTGTTGAGATTACCTCTAAATCTTTCCGCTCTTCTTTTGTCAGAGTCACTTTGTATCGTGGCGCCATATATTCCTCCTGTTTTGAGGAAAATTTTACCACACAAGTCACATAATACGAAGTTTTAACCTTTATACTGTACTAGGGTATCATTATACTATTCAGTGGATATTCACTGAATAGTTATAATATAAGATAAATTGATTTGTGATTCGAGGTGATTAATCCTGCTTTTGTCCTTTTCCAAAACAGATAAGCGAGCAAAAAGTCAGCGCGCTTTTTTACTCTGCGATGGAGGGTTGTCATTCCTCCGTCACTTGAAATAAATTCAAATGGTTCCGCGCGCCCAGACAAGCCCTCGGCCTGCTAATGGATTAGTTTAAAGAACTTTAGATGTTTTAAGCCAATCAGGTTGAATCGTCTCAATCTTTTTAAATGTGGATGGTGAACCTAATATTTTCACTTTATATGAATCCTTTATTTTTTCTAATAAATCAGCAAAAGATTTAAAATCATCAGCTTTAGTATTAAGGATTTCATCTCTCATCTCTTGGCGAAGCTTGTCTGTATCACCAGTCAAAAAACGTGTCATTGAAAAATAACCTTTGGCGTCCGGTAGATGATAGCTGTCAAGAACGCCTATTGTGCCTATGATGCTTTTGGCTAATTCATTATTATTAAGCTTGAGGTCATAAAGAAATTGAGTGCTTTGGTCAAAGATATCAAGTGTTTCAAGATGGTTAGGGTCACGATATGAAACAAAAGACAAAATCCCTGACATCCTGTCAAGGAGACAAAAGGCACCATAGGCGCCTCCCTGAACCCTGACCTTATCCCATAACCAGGAAGTTCGAAGATAACGGGTAACGACCAGGAATGATCCATGGAATTGATACTTGTCCTGATAGAGATTCATCCCTTTGCCAACATAGTTGACCTGGCTTGGAATACTGAACCCTTCAAAGGGCAGAGATGTTTTCATGTGCCAGTCTATAAAGCTGGAAGGCGTTTGAGGCAGCATATCTATTAATTCGTATACTTGTTTTTCAATAATAGGCCAATTTGATTGATCTAAGGTTATATTAAATAATGCGCCATGAGAATTAATAATGGTCTTACGGATATTTTCCAGGGCGTTTAAAACACTTGGCCAATCTTTATCTATGGTTTTTATAAGGTCTCTTAGAAAGAAAATGTAGGAAATGCCCTCCATCTGTTCGGCAGTCCAATGCGCCTCGCCATAATGGGAACGCAGGCGAAGATTGATAAAGCTATGACCGCCTGGAATCAAGCTTTTTTCCATGCGGGATTTTTCTTCAAGCACCATTTGACGGAAACGCGTTTGATTGTCGAATTTAACATTAAGAAGAATGTCTTTCAGGATATGGGTTAATTCCTCAAATTGAGATGGCATTGCTTTGGCTCTAAGAAAAATCCATGGGGCGCACGAGCTTGCGTCCTTTACTGAAAAAGCGTTTGTTAACGATCTGATTCCACCGGTTTTACAATTTATTCGTTTGATAAGCTGGATATAATCTTCACTGGTTGTTCCCATCTCAAGAAGCGCGCGGCCAAAGAGCGGAAGGTAAGGAATATATTCCTGGGACAAGCTGTGAAAGTCAAAGCCGACATCAAGATAGATAACACTGTTAGAAAAGATATCATGCAGTAAAATTCGAGCGCCATTATGATTTCGGATTGATATTGGAATGTCTGTATTCTTTTTATCAAGGTCGGAAAGTTTCAAGACTGGAATTGTTGCCAGATCTTCAGGTGAATCAGGTTTGTTCTGGAGATCCTTTAATTCGCTGGTATTTATCATCAGCTTTTTTAGTTCTTGATCGGACAGGTCTTTTTTGACCTGTGCAAGCTGCTTTTTCTCTATCTCCTCCATCCTTTTTTCCATGTCCGGATCAGGATTAAATATAATAACAGATCGATGATTATTATCTATAAAGAAGCGTTGCAGCATTTCTTCAAAAACAGGTTGATTGGCGGCTATACTTGCTTTAATTACTTCCAGTGGTTCTTCAAAACATAAAATAGACATTGGATCCCCTCCATAAAGCCATGTGCTTAATGATCTTAGCATAAGAAGGAGTCCCCTTGGGTAGGCGCCAGAATTGTTTTCGCGTAATTTGAATTCAATGGTATTTACAGCGGCTTCTATGGTTTGAGAATCAATGCCATTGCGGACCAGGTTTTTAAGCGTATCAAAGACTAATCCTTCAATTTGTTTGGCTTTAGAGATGTCAATGCCTTTTAGCCCGGTGGAGAAAGACATCTGTCTAAGCTCGGTTTCAAGACCGGAGCCTGCCAGGTCCTCACCCAGTCCTGAGTCAATCAGTGCCTTACGGAGAGGCGAAGCCGGCATGCCAAGCAGGATATATTCAAGTATTCTAAGGGCAAAATTGGTGTTAATTGCAGTTGTTTCAGGTAGTAACCAGTTGATGGTGAGCATTCCCTTAAGATTTTGTTTAGCATCCTGGCCTACCATAAAGGGATATTGAAGGTATTTTGGCGTTTTAAAGGGTGGTTGCAAAATAATATTTGAGTCAATCTTGATGGGTTCAAAATTTTCAAGATAATTATTGGCTATTTTAAGCCTTTCCTCGGGATTGTCATTGCCATAAAAGAAGAGCCTGGCATTTGAGGGGTGATAGTATTTTTCATGAAATCCTTTGAATTGCTCAAAAGAAAGGTTTGGGATTGATCGGGGATCTCCACCTGAGTCCAGTCCATAAGGATTGTCAGGGAATATGGATTGGGTTGATTTTTCTGAGAGAACATTATCCGGAGAGGAATAAGCGCCCTTCATCTCGTTAAACACAACGCCTTTATAGGTGATTGGACTGTTTAAGGATTCAACTTCATAATGCCAGCCCTCTTGCTGAAAGATAGAAGGAGTAATTTTGGGATAAAAAACAGCATCCAGATAAACATCTATTAGATTATAAAAATCCTGTAGATTTTGGCTGGCAACAGGATAGCAGGTTTTATCGGGATAAGTAAAAGCATTGAGGAAAGTGTTAAGAGAACCTTTGATCAGTTCAACAAAAGGTTCTTTGACAGGATATTTTTTGGAGCCGCACAGGACAGAGTGCTCAAGTATGTGGGCAATGCCGGTAGAATCCGTAGGAGGCGTACGAAAACTAATTCCAAAAACCTTGTTCTCATCGCTATTAATAAATGATAGTAATTCCGCTCCGGTTTTTTCATGCTGAAATAGTTGCCCCAGGGTATTAGTTTCTTTAATTTGCTGCTCATTTTTCAGTTTGAAGCCATGGGCGTGTTTCATATTGTCCTCCTGAAAGTTTGGTTTTAAAAAAAATATTTATAAATTTTGATTATGGTAAAAAAAATCGAGAAAAAGAACAAGAGATTCAATATATTATAGAACTGAAATTTCTCTTTATATTGTATTGCAAATCATTACAATATACTATATATTGTATTTTAATCTTTACACATCAAATCTGGGAGCTTGCATAAAAATGCTCCTCAGATTTTTTTATATCTTATTTGATCCTATTTTACAGGAGGGTACTCATGGGTCAAGAAAGAAAAATATTGGTTACAGAACATGGCTCTTATGATTTAGAGATATATCAGTGGGATGATAATCGTTTTTCTGATTTATTGGTTTCTGAGAATGATCTTAATACTGATCAGGCTATGGATATCAGTAAATATTTACGGCAGGAAATCCAGAAACTTAAGGATCAAACGATTACAATACCTGTAATTGAGGATGTTATGGCATCAAAATTCAAGGAATATGGGGTAGAAAAAGTATCTCCCATTAAATTTGATCAATCCATTTTTATTAGAAAGAGACCCAAATTGTCTGATAATGCTAAACGTGTTTTGGAAAGAAGATATCTAAAAAAAGATACTGAGGGCAAAACCATAGAGACTCCGGAGATGATGTTTCAACGTGTCGCCACACATATTGCGGCAGCAGAAGAAAAATTTGGAGATCCATCAAAGGTAAAAGAGATGGAGGCCAAATTCTATGAAATGATGATAGATTTAAAGTTTCTACCCAATTCTCCGACTTTGATGAACGCGGGCCGCAGTCTTGGACAATTGGCCGCCTGCTTTGTGCTGCCAATAGAAGATTCTATGGAAGGTATTTTTGATACCCTGAAAAACGCGGCTCTTATTCATAAATCAGGAGGAGGAACAGGGTTTTCTTTTTCCCGCCTAAGGCCTCAAAACAGCAGGGTAGGCACTACTGGAGGCGTTGCGTCCGGGCCTGTGTCATTTATGAAAATTTTCAATACCGCGACAGAGCAGGTAAAACAGGGCGGAACCAGGCGGGGCGCCAATATGGCAATCTTAAAGGTTGATCATCCCGACATAATGGATTTTATTAACTGCAAGGAAAATAATAAGGAACTAAATAACTTTAATATTTCGGTTGCTGTTACAGATGATTTCATGAGATGTGTAAAATCCAATTTAACCTATGAATTATTGAATCCCAAGGAAAAGGATAATGAAGGAAATCTTAAAGCGGGTGAAGTTTATAAGGCTTTACTGGAAAAAGCCTGGAAAAATGGAGATCCGGGAATCATCTTTATTGACCGAATTAATATGGATAATCCGACGCCTGCTTTTGGTGAGATTGAGAGTACTAATCCATGTGGCGAGCAGCCATTGCTACCAATGGAGGCCTGTAATCTGGGATCAATTAACTTAACAAAATTTATTATTGATAATAATGACAAGCCGAGGATTGACTATGAGAGTTTAAAGGAAATGGTCTGGTTGTCGGTGCGGTTTTTGGACAATACAATACAGATGTCAAAATATCCATTACCTGAAATCCAGGAGATGGTGAGGGGAAATAGAAAGATAGGTCTTGGCATTATGGGTTTTGCTGATATGTTATATGAACTATCTGTGCCATATAATTCGGGAAAGGCGCTTGAAACTGCAGAAGATGTGATGGGGTTTATCCAGAAGGAATCACACGCTGCTACCAAAGCCCTGGCAGAAGAAAGAGGCGTTTTTCCCAATTTTGATCTGAGCATCTTTAAGGATCGCAAGAATTGCCGATATCGAAATGCGACTACCACAACCATTGCCCCAACCGGCACCTTAAGTATCATTGCGGAATGTTCGAGTGGCATAGAGCCGTCCTTTGCCCTGAGTTATGTGCGCAATGTAATGGATAATGATAAGTTGATGGAAGTTAATCCTTATTTTGAAAAAATTGCCAAACAAAGAGGATTCTATAACGATGAATTAATGGAACAGGTTTCCATGTCAGGAACTATTAGTAAAATGCTTGAAATTCCGGAGGATATAAGAGAAATCTTTGTGACTGCTCATGATGTGTCGCCTGAATGGCATATAAGGATGCAGTCTGCCTTTCAAAAGTATACAGATAATGCTGTTTCAAAGACAGTAAACCTTCCTGGCAATGCCACAGTTGAAGATGTAAAAAAGGTCTACGATCTGGCCTATGAATCAGGTTGTAAAGGAGTGACTATTTATCGGGACGGAAGCAAGGAAAATCAGGTGCTTTCTCTATCTGATAAAAAGAAACCGGAAGATATGTTTTTAACGGCAGTTAAAAAACGCCCTGAAACTCTGGAAGGTTTTACAACCAGGATGCTGACCGGAATGGGGCAGCTTTATGTTACAGTGACAGAATATGATGGCCGCCCATTTGAGGTTTTTGCCACAATAGGCAAATCAGGAAGATCCACGACTGCCAAGACAGAAGCTATAGGCAGACTTGTCTCACTGGTGCTCAGGTCGGGTGTAAGGGTTGAGAAAGTGATAGAACAATTAAAAGGCATTGGCGGCGAGCATCCTGTGTTTCAAGCGGATGGGCTTGTGTTATCTATCCCGGATGCAATTAGCAGGGTTCTTGAGAAGAGATATATGAGAGGCAAGCCAAAAAAGAAGAATGGTGGCGCCCATGCTAACAGTCTTTTAGGGGAAACATGTCCGGAATGCGGTCAAACAATCAGTTTTGAGGAAGGTTGTATGACCTGCCATTTTTGTGGATTTACTAAATGTGGATAATTTTTTGCCCTATATCTTCTAAAGCGGGCTTGATGCCCGCAACCCAAAGATGAAATTGTAAGAGTC
>DAOWOF010000285.1 GCA_030642205.1 Desulfobacteraceae bacterium
CCCTGGATGACATAGTAAAATGGGTTGAAGATAATATCCATCCGAGGATAGATTAATGAATGAACTTGCAAAAAAAGTGCTTGCTGGCGATGTAAGATCTGTGGCTCGGGTTATACGTAATATTGATGATGGGATACCTAGCGTAAAGGATGTCCTCATAGACCTATATCCCCATACTGGCCGGGCATATGTTATTGGGATCACAGGCGCCCCGGGAGTGGGTAAAAGCACTCTGGTAGATCAAATGATCGCTCACTTGCGTAAAAAGAATAAAACAGTGGGAGTATTGGCTGTTGACCCCACAAGCCCTTTTAGCGGCGGCGCTATCCTTGGAGATAGAATCAGGATGCAGCGTCATAGCCTGGATGAAGGAGTTTATATCCGCTCCATGGCCACTCGTGGTCATTTTGGAGGACTAACCCAGTCCACCCGCACTGCAATTGATGTTTTAGATGCCATGGGCAAAGACTATATCCTGGTTGAAACGGTTGGCGTCGGGCAGGATGAAGTGGATATTGTAAAAAATGCCCACACTACAGTCATAGTAGTTATACCTGGAATGGGTGATGATATTCAGGCTATAAAGGCAGGGATTCTGGAAGTTGGAGATATTTTTGTTATTAACAAATCCGACAGGGAAGGCTCTGACAAGACCCTTAGCGATCTTAGGCTGATGATCTCTATGGATCAGAAAAAACATGACGAAGGAGGCTGGAAGCCTGAAATCATTAAAGCTCAGGCTATATTTGATAAAGGTATTGACGATCTCCTGGTAGAAATAGACAAGCATCGTGATTTTATTATTAAAACCAAGGGCAATCTTCATTCACGGAGACAACCGGAAAAAGTCAGGGAAGAATTAATTGAGATGATTAAGATCCAGATCATGACACAAATAATGGATAAACTTACCAGGACTGGCAAATTTGAAAAGGCTGTTGATCTGATTGTTAAAGGTAAAATAGACCCCTATACTGCTTGTGAAAATTTATTTTCTGACTAGGAGACTTTGCTGCCTTTGATCTTTCATTTCCTTAGAAGAGGGCATATCTCATGCCCAAAGGTTATTCTTTGCCAATCCCTGATGCCTTCAATCGCTGAAAGCTCTTTTTCACTGGATATTTTTTTTTCAGATAAAGAATATATTTGGGCATTGGTTAATAATGATGAAGGTTCAATCTCAAGTTCAGCAGCCCTGTCCTCCCTCCATCTCCTTAATGCCTTGATCCTGACTGAAACCTGGGGACTTCTTGAAGATCTGGGTTTACGAGGAAAAAAAGGCAGTTCTTCCTCAGGATATCTAAGGGCTAAACTTACTTTACTAACAAGTAATCTACCAAAGGATTTAATCTGTTTCTGGCTTAAGACTCTCTGTTCCATAAACTCCTTTTCAGTCCTCAGCCTTTGTTTTGCTATACGTAAAATCGAATGGTTACCCAAGACTTTAAAAGGAGGACAATCCCGTTTACAAGCAATATTTTCCCGCAACTTCAAGATCTCCTCAATTATAGCCAAACCTCTGCCATCAAGACTGCCTGCTCCCTTAAATTTCAAAAAAAGAGGATCATTTGTACTTGGCGCAGGTCGTACTTTGCTTAATATCTGGCATTCCTCCAGAACCCATAAAAATCGACTATTATCTTCAAGTTCTTTTTTTAAGATTTCAGCGAGGGATAAAAGGTAACAGGAATCCTGGATCGCGTAACTCAGCATTGCTTGTGAAATAGGTCTTTTGGACCAATCGCTTTTTTGGTATTTTTTTTCCAGAACTACGCCAAAATAATTATCCAGGAGATTCGCAAGACCTGTTGATTTGATCCCCAAAAATTTTGCCGCTATCTGTGTGTCAAAAAGTGCGTTTACTTCAATATTAAAATCTCTGAAAAGAGAACGGATGTCGTAATCTGAGCCATGAAATACTTTATTGATTCCAGGATCAGAAAAAACTGGAGACAGGGGTGAAAGGTCATCAAGGGCCAATGTATTAACCAGGATATTTCTACTTTGTGTAGATATCTGTATCAGGCATACTTGCTCTTGATAATGGAACATGGAATCAGCTTCCAGATCCACACCAATAGCTGTTTCCATTTTTAATTCAGCTCCTAATTGCTCAACCTCGGATTGCTTTTCCACCAATAAATAATCTGGCTGTATTTGTTTAGGCATTAGTTATATTGACTGGATTTTCTAAACGGTCGTCCATATCCTTCGTATTCATGTTTATAATTATAATTTGTTAATATTGTTAGTAATACGATTACAAATCGTATTCAGATCTATATCTAATTGAGCCTTTAGTTGTTTTTCTCTACTTGCTAGTGGCTAGCAACAAACTATGCTTTCGTATATTGTCCTCTGGACATAGATTTAATTTTTTTCTGCTTCTTTAGTCTATTTATTATATTCCATATCTTTTTTTCATTAAAGCCGGTTTTCCCCCTCAATTCAGTTGATCCAATCCCTTTTTTATTCTTCAGGATTAATTCCAGAACTGTATCTGTAGCAGTTTCCTTATTCTCCTTTTTGGCAGATGTTTGAACTGCCTTTTTTTTGGACTTTGTAGCTTTACTTACCACTTTTTTTGCAGGAACTTTTTTGACTTCCGGATCTTGATCCATCTCCAACTTTTCTATAATCTTTTCTGTCTTTTCTGTTAATGTCTGCAGATTCTTTAGTACTGATTGCAGACTCCTTGTAAGCGCTTTCATTATAATATCGTCTCCTGTAATTATTTTTTTATAACAACTAAATTATTTTTCTGTAAATGTCAAGGATCTTAATTATTTACCATTC
>DAOWOF010000169.1 GCA_030642205.1 Desulfobacteraceae bacterium
CGGCATGAGCCATTCTTACGCCTAAAACGCCTATATATTGTTATCAGATAGTGCAAGATATACATCATGCTGTATGCTCTTTTTTTACGTCACGTATCTAAATATACTATCAGAAAATTTATTTAGAATCAATACCGCCATTGCCAAAGTCTTCAGATAATGCTTTAAATGCTTCTTGAAGGATAAATTGAATAGATTTCTCATGGAATTCAAAAAAAATATTTTTTCCCCATCGGTTCCCTCAGAAAAGATCAAAAGCCTATATTAACTCCTATGCCCTGGCAGGTTCTTCCTTGATGATCTCTTAGGAGTTATCCAAAAAAAAGTTAGACAACTCCTTATACGTTCAAACAGTTACAAAATTTTTACTGTTTGCCATCATTTCCGCGAAGACGGGAAGTAAGCTAATGCTATGAAACCACAGGAATATCACGCTATTTAGAGGCCTTTACAGAATGAGAAGCATGAAGGTAAGCGAGACTATGAAGACATAGTAAAGATAAAATGCCAAAAGGTGAAGTTATTTTTAAAAAAATACTAAAGCAGTTCTTTCATATAAGATATTCACCCATGATTAAATTAAATAATCCATTGGTGTTTACTTGACAGACTTTTATAATCCCTAGTATGACATATAAGAAATAATTTATGATATAAAATTATCATAATGACTCAAATAGTGGAAGATGTATTTATTAATACTTGTTAATATCATGGAGGTACATGATGTTTGAAATCTTAAAGCGGCAGGAGATGGCCAATGGTACAGTTGTAATGAATGAAATCAATGCCCCTCTGATTGCCAAGAAGGCCCAACCTGGTCAGTTTGTCATCTTAAAAGCTAATGAGACTGGTGAACGGATACCCCTTACAATGGCAGACAGTAATCCGCAAAAAGGCACTATTACCATTATTTACCAAATAGTTGGCAAGTCTACCTCTATTTTTAAATCACTACAGGTAGGAGAAACATTTCAGGACATTATAGGCCCTCTTGGGCAGGCAACACATCTGGAAAATGTTGGTACTGTAGTATGTGTTGGAGGAGGAACCGGTGTGGCAGTTGTTCACCCCATTACTCGCGCCCTGAAAGAAAAAGGCAATAATGTCAAGGCCATTATAGGAGCCAGAACAAAGGATCTTATTATTCTTGAAGATAAAATGAAAGCTGCTTCCCATGAGCTCTTTGTATGTACTGATGATGGTTCCTATGGCCATCATGGATTTGTTACGGATATTCTTAAAGATATATTACAAAAAGAAGATGTAAAGCTTGTTGTCGGCATTGGGCCTGTACCAATGATGAATTTTCTATGTAAGGTAACAGAAGAATTCAAAGTTAAGACACTTGTAAGCTTGAATGCCATAATGGTGGATGGAACAGGGATGTGTGGTTGTTGCAGAGTATCAGTGGGTGGCAAGACTAAATTTGCCTGTGTAGATGGCCCTGAATTTGACGGCCATGAAGTCGATTTTAAGGAGCTATCGCAGCGCCTCCAGGCCTACACCAAAGAAGAAGCCGTCGCATTGGACAAATACAACTGCACGTGTAAAGCAAGCTGAACTTAGGCATATTTTAGATAAAATGCTTACCAAACAAATTTACAGGCCCGGCCCAAAGCCGCCTAAAAGTATAAGGAAAGAGGATAGCATGACAGAAAAAACCAGGAAAAAAGAAAAGATCCCCCGACAGGCAATGCCTGAGCAGGAACCGGATGTACGAAAACATAATTTCGATGAAGTCCCTTTAGGATACAGCAAAGACCTAGCCATGCTGGAGGCAGGAAGATGCCTTAACTGTAAAAAGCCCGTTTGCGTGGAGGGTTGCCCTGTATCAGTTGATATACCAGGATTTATTAAACTTATTAAAGAAGATAAGTTGACTGAATCAATACGTCTTGTTTGGGAAAAGAACAGTCTTCCTGCAGTATGCGGCAGAGTCTGTCCACAGGAAGCTCAATGTGAGGGGCTATGTATTCTTGGCAAAAAGGGAGATCCTGTGGCAATTGGCAACCTGGAGCGTTTTGTGGCAGACCATGAGCGTAATCATGGCGCAGGCGAGCTTCCTCCCAAGGCTGCGTCTACCGGAAAAAAAGTGGCTATAGTAGGATCAGGCCCATCAGGTCTTACTGTGGCAGGAGATCTGATTGCCAAAGGGCATGAAGTTACTATTTTTGAAGCTTTTCATAAACCGGGCGGCGTCCTGGTTTATGGAATTCCGGAGTTTAGATTACCAAAAGAAATCGTATATTCCGAAGTTAACTTTCTTGAAAGGCTAGGCGCAAATCTGCAATGTAATATGGTTATAGGCAGAACTGTTTCCATGGAAGAGTTGTTTGAGGAAGGCTTTGACGCAATATATGTGGGGGTAGGAGCTGGACTACCCAGCTTTTTAAATATTCCGGGAGAAAACCTTATAGGAATATATTCCGCCAATGAGTACCTTACCAGGGCAAATCTTATGAAGGCCTATCTTTTTCCTGAATATGACACGCCAATTGCCAAAGGTAAAAATGTAGCTGTTTTTGGAGCGGGAAATGTGGCTATGGATGCAGCTCGAACAGCCATGCGCCTGGGAGCTGATACTGTGCGTGTTATTTACCGCAGATCCAGAGATGAGATGCCGGCTCGAGCTGCAGAACTTCATCATGCAGAAGAAGAAGGAATTGAATTTTATCTGCTCACAGCGCCCACACGTTTCATTGGAGATGAGGATGGACGGATAACCGGGATGGAATGCCTGAAAATGGAACTGGGTGAACCGGATGCCTCCGGACGCCGGAGACCGGTGCCCATAGAGAATTCCAAGTTTCAACTCGAATGTGACCTGGCAGTAATCGCGGTCGGGGCAGGAGCCAATCCTCTCTTGACCCAGAGCACCAAAGATATTGAGACAAACAAGTGGGGATATATAATAGCTGAACCGGAAACAGGAAAAACCACCTATAAGGGAGTATGGGCCGGCGGAGATATTGTCTCAGGTCAGGCCACGGTAATTCTTGCGATGGGCGCAGGACGTATGTCCTCGATTTCCATGCATAATTACCTGACATGGGGATGGTAGAAATCTTCGCTGTTTAGATAACTTCCCTCTCCTGCTGTTTTATGATATGGCCAGAGTTGATATTTATATTTGTGATTGTCCTTTAAGCACAGGATAGGGAACCTTTCTTTCTACGAAAAAACATATCCAAGGAGTGACTATGTTAAAAGATGTCTTAGTAGAGAAGAAAAAGAATATTGCCATTATAAGCCTGGATCGACCCGAAGCGCTAAATGCCATGAGTCTTGATATGCGTGAAGGCTTGGCAGATACTTTTGAGGAGCTTGCAGAACTGGATGATGTGCGCGCAGTAGTCTTGACAGGTTCCGGAAAGGCCTTTTCCGCGGGAGGCGATATGAAAAGCTGGGAAGGACCGGATAAGGATAAAATCATCAAATCTATCATGGAATTTGCCCGACGGACAATTACTGCTATTACATCTTTGGAAAAACCGGTTATTGCAATGGTAAATGGCGATGCCATAGGCGCTGGATGCAATCTGGCCCTTGCATGTGATCTTGTTATTGCATCGGAAAATGCCCGTTTTGGAGAGGTATTTGTAAAGGTTGGCTTAGGCCCTGACTGGGGTGGGGCATACCATCTTCTTCGCAGGATTGGAATGGTAAAAACAAAGGAACTCCTGTTTACCGGGAAAATTTTTTCAGCTCAGGAGGCGCTTGACATGGGCCTTATCAATCAGATTGTGCCTTTAATTGAACTGGAAGAAACCACAATGAAACTGGCAGAAAAATTATCCCGGTCAGCGACCCGGGCAATAGGCATGACCAAAAGCTATTTACATAGTGTTTGGCAGATGGATATCAAAGAAGCCCTTAAGTATGAAGCATCCATGCAAATTGAGCTTATGAAAACAATAGATCATAAAGAGTCTGTTAAGGCATTCTTTAATAAAAGCAAAGCGGTCTTTATCGGAAAATAAAAAAGCAAAAAAATATTACAACAAAGCCTGTGATCTTTTTTCTACCATCAATGTTGCGGATCTTTCTTTTCCGGCGATGGAAGCTTGAAAAATTCAATCCCCTCTTTTTTAAGGATTTTTTCTTCTTCATCAGTAGCCGAACCCAGAATACTCCGGCTTTCGGTTACGCCATAATGCATCTTCAAGGCCTCTGTAGTAAATTTGGTTCCCACATTATCTGAATGTTCATGAATATAAGTTATGACTGTTTCAGCCAGCCTTTTATAATCAAAATTATCAGGGAGCATCGGCTTTTTATTCTTTGAAGATTTAAACGCTACTGGAGAAAATATTCGTTTGATCTCTGTCTCGTTACATATGGGACAGCTGACTAATTTTTTTTCAATCTGTTCTTCAAAGGCCTCCAGGCTGTCAAACCAGCCTTCAAAGCTATGGCCCATGGAACATTCCAGGTCAAAAGAAATCATGTTCATTAACTCCTTGGAAGATAAAAATAACAATTTTGAGGGTAGACTCTTTTCCGGACAACTCCTAAGGACTCATATCAAGGTCAGTTAGTAATTCATTATTATAAAGCATATCCTCATTTAAAAGTTTACTCATTTTTTGATAGACTGGCCCAGGTATACCTTCACCTATTATTTTATTATCATACTTCACGACCGGGATGACATTTACAGAAGTCCCTGTGAGAAATATCTCCTTGGACTTATAGGCATCTTGAACTGAAATCTTTGTAAATACAACATCATTTATCAAGCCTTCATCAACAAGATCACGAGCCAGTTGAATAACCCTTTTAACGGTTATGCCAGACAAGGTTCTTTCAAAACCGGGGAATCTTAAAATTCCATCAGATGTCAGAACCCCGATATTTTCCGTTGGACCTTCCGCAAGAAAACCATCCTCATCCAGGGCAACACAAAACTTGCAGTCCTTATCGATTGCCTCTTTTTTCATCAATACATTTGGAAGATAGTTACATGATTTTATATTGGCAAAAAAAGATTGCTTGATAGGGATGTGACTGGTGATGAGCCTTACTCCTTGTTGGTAATAGCTGTATGGTACCGCCTTAAAACGCGTAAGAATAATATATATTTGCCTGGCTGGACAATCATAGGGGTCGATACCAAAACTGCCAGGCCCCCTTGAGATAAAGATTCTTATCAAACAATCAGGCTTACCTCCCAAAATTACCATAGATCTTATAATTTCCCGAATATCCTCACATTCTTTCGGAGGATCAAGAAAAATAGCCTTCAGGGAGTTTTCCAGCCTTTTAAGATGCTGTTCAAGTTGATATATTTTTCCACCTACACACCGAATAACTTCAAATGCCCCGTCTCCACGATGTACCAAATGGTCGTCAATCGGAATTACCATGAGATCAGGATCATTTGTAATCCCTTGCCACTGGCTGGAATACATAAGCAAATAGTTCTCCTGCCAGGGCTTTTTTGATCCTTTAAAACTTGAACAATAATTATCCTTTGTGATCTGTTTAAATTCCATAGAATATATCTCTATTATTCCCTTACAAAAAAATTGGTTTAAAATTCTTCATTTCGCCTGGCGTAGTCTTCTTGACACCATACGATCCACGATCTATCCTTAAGA
>DAOWOF010000261.1 GCA_030642205.1 Desulfobacteraceae bacterium
ATGCCTTTGAGCAATTGGGTTTGACAGACCAGGATATTCAGATAATTATTTTAAATTTTGCTGAAAAAATTGAAAAAATAGAAGGCTTGATAGGCATGTCCTGATTTTCGTTCAGGCGCTAAATAACAGAAGAATAATTCTGGCCCCCTAAGGTAATCGAGGAATGAAATAATGGCATTTAATGTACTTGTTGTAGATGACTCCCTTCCAATGAGGTCTTTTATTAAAAAAACCATTAAGGCATCTGGTTTTGATGTGGGGCAGTTTTTTGAAGCTGATAATGGTCAAAACGCATTGGAAATTTTAAGAAAGGAATGGCTTGATATTGTTCTGACTGATTATAATATGCCTGAAATGAATGGTCTTGAGCTTATAACCGAGATGCAAAAGGAAGATTTATTAAAAGTTATCCCTGTGGTTATGGTTACTACTGAAGGCAGTCAGCAGCGAATCGAGGAATTCGTGGAAAAAGGCGCTATGGCTTATATTAAAAAGCCCTTTTATCCAGAGGAAATAAGACAAAAATTAAACAAGATTATGGGGGAACCGGAACATGGAGACCAAACATTTGATAACGATGATGAAAACCTCGATTTCTGATGTATTGGAGACGATGTTTTACTTGCCTCTGGAAATTTCCATTTCTTCTAATTGGAAAGAATCAGGAGTTCATGAAAAAGATCTCTTAATCAGCAAGCTGGATTTTAAAGGTTCTTTTAATGGATCTTCCTTCTTTTTTGTTCCACAGACCCTGGCCCTCGATTTAACCTCCAGTTTTTTAGGCAGTGATAAGTCACAAATTACCCAGGAGCAGATTTTGGAGACTGTAGGAGAAATCCTTAATATAATGACTGGTGGAACCTTTAGCCGCTATGATGATCAGACTGTTTTTAATCTGGGGATCCCTGAACATGTCGATTTGGCATCAGTGCGGATAAAAGAGGCAGATTCCAAAGATATTGCCTTTGTGGGGATTGATACCCTTGATAGTGTTTCTGCTTTTCAGATGGTTATTGAGGATTAGAATTATTATGAGTCGAGATATCAGGGTCCTGGTTATTGATGATTCAGCTATTGTACGTAAAGTATTTACTGAGGAATTGTCTCGTGAAAAGGGGATAGAAGTAGTGGGGACTGCCCCTGATCCTTATGTGGCCAGGGATAAACTTGTCAAGTTAAAGCCGGATGTTGTTACCCTTGATATTGAAATGCCTCGTATGGATGGTTTGACTTTTTTAAAAAAGATAATGCAGTATTATCCTTTACCGGTAATCATTGTTAGTTCTCTTACCATCCAGGGAGGGAACCTGGCAATGGAGGCACTCTCCCTTGGCGCGGTAGATGTAGCGTCAAAACCTACTGCTGCTTACTCAGTAGGAGATATGAGTATTCAGCTGGCAAACAAGATCAGGGCGGCGGCTCATGTTAATGTCAAAGCAAATCTCAATAGAAATAACCCGGAATTAAAGAAACCCATTATCAGAACCAAGGCCCTTTCTGTATCTACCAATAAGCTTATTGCTATTGGAGCCTCAACTGGTGGTACGGAAGCGATTAAAAATGTCCTGATAAAAATGCCGCCAAATGCCCCTGGTATAGTTATTGTACAGCATATGCCCGCAAAATTTACCACATCCTTTGCGCAAAGGTTGGACAGCCTTTGCGATATACAAGTAAAGGAGGCTGAAGACGGTGATACTGTGGCTAATGGAAAGGCCCTTATTGCTCCTGGAAATTTTCATATGCTATTAAAACGGAGCGGCGCCCGTTATTATGTCAAGGTTAAAACAGGGCCTATGGTACACCATCAGCGGCCCGCAGTAGATGTCCTTTTTAAATCAGTGGCGCAATATGCTGGTGCTAATGCCCTTGGGATTATCCTGACCGGCATGGGGGCTGATGGAGCTAATGGTCTCTTGTCAATGAAAGAGGCCGGGGGCAAAACTATTGCCCAGGATGAAAAGAGCTGTGTGGTTTTTGGTATGCCAAAGGAAGCTATTAAAGTGGGCGCAGTTGATAAGGTTCTAAGCCTGGAAATAATAACTGAAGCTTCCTTGAAAATGATACCAAGATCTTGACATGATATTCCCAAACAGAAATCAACCGACTTTGCCGGCTTTTGGCAAAGGGTAATAAGGACCTATTTATAAAGCATAATATTAGGGAAATTATATGGAAAAATTAGACGATTTGGATGTGAATGGATTTATTAGCAATACCCTTATAGATGTTTTTGATACTATGGTTTCCATGGAAGTGGCTCCAGCAAAGATGGATCCAAAGAAATTTGCCGGTCATAAGTTAATTATAGGAAGCGTCGGTTTTGCGGGAAAGGTATTGGGAAATATAAATCTTCTTTTAACCTATGATTTTGCTCGTATTATAACTGCCGAAATCCTGGGGATGGAAGAGGATGAAATTGAAGGAGATGAAGAGGTTAACGATGTTTTAGGCGAATTGAGCAATATGATTGGCGGGGATATGAAATCGCGTCTTTGTGACGCGGGATTCCCATGTGAGTTGACGATTCCTTCCATTACCAGCGGAAAAAATTTCAAGGTTGAATCAAAAGGGTGGGCTCGGCATGAGAGTCTTGCCTTTAAACAGGAAAATTACATGATGCTGGTTGAAGTATATATAAAGAATGGCAATAATTAATCAATCTGGAGGTTGGTCATGGCATTAAGAGTTTTAACGGTCGATGATAGTAAAACAATAAGAATGATTGTAAAAAAGGCCTTCAAACCATATGATTGCGAATTAATGGAGGCTGAAAATGGAGTTGAGGGCCTGTCCACTGCTACAAAGGAAAAACCGGATCTGATTATTCTTGATATTACTATGCCAGTAATGAATGGTATTGAGATGCTGGATAAATTGAAGGCTGAAAGCGCTTTAAAAAATATTCCTGTAATTATGTTAACCGCTGAATCCGGTAAAGATAATGTAATGAAGATAGTTAAGATGGGTGTCAAAGATTATATGGTTAAACCCTTCAAGGGAGAACAGCTAATAGACAGGGTGAAGTCTTTTTTGACCTTGGAAGAAAAAAAAGAAGGTGAAAGTGATGTAAATAAAATCAAGAAATATTTCCCTGCCGATGAGGATGTCCAGTTTCTGTCAATTCCTGCCAAGCTTACCAGGAGCGTTATTGTCGATATTGAAGGTCTTGTAAACCCAAAGCTTAAAGAAATAAGCAAGGCTGGAATCAAAAAATTTATAATTAACCTTATACAGGTGGAACAGGTTAATGTGTCCTTGATAAA
>DAOWOF010000077.1 GCA_030642205.1 Desulfobacteraceae bacterium
AACAACCCTTGAAGAAGCGCGAAGCTGGGCAATCGTGGGCTGTAATACCCCTGGCCCAACTATTAACTCCAAAGGGACATCCAGGCGGGAAGCCTGGGTAATAAATATGGCTAAATCAATTGAATTCGCGCTCTTTAACGGACAGGATCCCCAGGAAGGCTTTGAATGGGTCAAGACCGTAGAATCCGGCGATCCGGCTACATTTAAAACATATGAAGAGCTTTATCAGGCATGGCTTAAGCAGTATGAATGGCTTGCGCGGACTGAAGTAAAGTGCCGAAATGATATGTTTAAGGAGTGGGGAAATGTAACCCGCAGGCCATTCCTCTCTGCCCTTTACAAGGTATGCCTGGACACAGGCGATGATATAGTACAAGAGACGGTGACTCCAAGATATTCCTTCCAGACATGGGCTGGCTGGATTGATATTATGGACGCGCTTGCTGGCGTAAAATACTGCGTTTTTGACAAAAAAAAATATACCATGGCAGAGATGCTTGAAGGAATAAAGGCCAACTGGAAAGGCTATGAGAAGATGAGACAGGACTTCAGGGACGCTCCAAAGTTTGGCAATGATGATGATTACGCGGATATGATAGTTAAAAGGGCCACTGATGATGTCTATAATATAGCCTGGACAATCAAGGATGACAGAGGCAAACCTGTATTTGCAAACGCGCTTACGGTGACTTTGATCTACCATCATGGAAAGACAATTGGCGCCTTGCCTAGTGGAAGAGACGCTTTTACGCCTTTATGCGATGGAGGGATTAATCCTCATGCTGATTTTGATAGATCAGGGCCATGGGCAAGGATGAAGTCAGCCTTAAAGATTGACCAGGAAAAATTCAAGGCCTGGATATATAATATGAAGATAGACTACCCTTCAGTAGCTGGTCCTGCGGGACTTAAAAAGCTTGTGGATTATCTCAAGGCCGGACTTATGGGTGGTCAGTCGCAGTTGCAGATCAACTTTCTGTCCAAGGATATCTATGAAGACGCGCAAAAGAATCCTGACAAATATCCATATCTTATGGTAAGGGTATCGGGATATAATGCTTACTATACTGATTTGCCTGCATTTGTTCAGGATGCCATAATGGCACGGGTAGATCATGAACTTTAGATAGTTGAAGATGAACGATGAAAAAGCATTTTTTTCTTCGTTCATCTTTATCACTCAAAAATTGTGAGCTGTGCGGGGGGAGGGCTATCAATCAAAGAGAAAATATTGGCCCTTCAGCAGAATTAGTGGGTAAAAATCGGGCAGTTAAAGAAAAAAACGATTATCGACATAAACCGAGACAATTTTTAAAGGTACTTGACTTCACATTTAATGCGCTTGCAGTCGGAGATTGCTCCCAAAAAGAAATTAATTAGATTCAATAGAATGAGGCAATTCAAAACTAACTGAAAAAATATAAAATGGTGGCATTTTTACAGGTCTCCTATTGACAACGCTACCAAGATTTTAACCATTTTGCGGCAGCGTGCAAATCTGCTGTAAACGTGGCAAAATGACGAACTGGTTTATTATCCCTGTCATCAGGGTCAGCAATATAAATTTCAGAGGCGCCAATATCAATACCGGCTGCATTGCTGAATAGTTACAAATTTTAAACATTGCATTACAGCCTGTTGAATAAAAACTTCTTTAAATCAACAGACTTGTACATACATTATTTCATCATTTGCGTGGCAATCCCAATACCTGAAGAGCTATAATTGTACGTTGTATCTCGGATGAACCACCTCCTATGGTCATGCTTCTTGCGCAGAGCCAGCCCTTGGTTATTTGGTGGACGATATCATCACATTCCTCCAGATTATACCAGGATTGTGCGTAGACGCCTAATGCCTCCATATTCAGGTCGATTGTCTTCTGATATAATTCTGCGCCACAGACCTTGAGAATATTTGCCTCCACGCCCGGGACGCCAGTCTCATTCGATTTTGACAGGGCCTTATAAAAAGTATAAAGAAGAGCCTTTGCTTCTACTTCTAATTCGGCTAATTTCCTTCTAAAGGCCTTATTTTCAATAAGTGGCTTACCTCCGGACATATTTTTTTTCGCATGCTTTAAAGCCAGATCAAGCGCGTAAATTAAATCACCTATAGGAAAGACATTGATTCGTTCAAACTCCATAAGAGATTTGGCAATATTCCATCCTTGGTGCAGTTCTCCCACCAGATTTTCCTTTGGAACACGAACATTATCAAAAAATATTTCACAAAAAGGTTTATCATCCATTAGCGCTTCAATTGGACGTACAGTCACGCCTGGTGATTTTAGATCTATAAGCAAAAAACTGATTCCTTGCTGCTTTTTTCCTGATGAATCTGTACGCACTAACGCAAACACCCAGTCAGCATGATTGGCCATACTGGACCATACTTTCTGTCCATCAACAATAAAGTCATCTCCATCAGGAATTGCGCTTACCTTCAAACTGGCCAGATCAGACCCCGCATTAGGCTCGGAAAAACCTTGGGCCCAGACAGTTTTAGCGGACAACATATCAGGGATAAAACGGTCTTGCTGTTCTTCTGTACCAAAATGGATCAGTATTGGAGCCATCATTCCTAAAGATGGAATTTTGGTTTTGAGTCTTGGGGCACCAGATAAAGAATATTCATAATTGAATAAAAACTTTTTTGTATCATCTAGACCTGCTCCACCCCTTTCTTTTGGAAATCCAAGAGCAAGCCATCCTTTTTGATATAGTTTGTTATGCCATTTCAATAAAGATTCAAAATCGGCTGAAGTCCCGCCAAAGCTTTTGTGTAAAATTTCAGGGGAGGCATTTTCTTTTATCCAGGTTGATACTTCTTCACGAAAAGCTTCGTCCTCTTGAGAAAAAGATGCTTTCATATGTTCATCTCCTTTTAGTTGAATAATGTGAAATTGGCATAATATTAAAATTTATAAACAAAGACATTCAATTCTGCCTAGACCTGTTTTATTTTTTTGTAGTGACAGTGAGCAACAAGAGCAAGGAAGAAAGATGTATAGGCTATTGATGTCCAGTCCAGTTTAATTTGAGGCTGTTCTAGGCATGAAAAAAGAGCTTAAAATAATATTTATCTTATCTGCAATATGATTACAAAAAAACATATAGCAAAGTAAAGGAAAATCAGCAATTCTAATTATGGTATGTTTCTTTCACCATTATGCATTATAAGAACCTCCAAATTTAAATTTAACAAAAAAAGCCTTGCCCTGATATACAAGCCAGGCTTTTTAGTTCCAGGTTTGATCAATGAAAATAAATGGTCAACCGGAACCACCAAGATTACACCAGTTATGTAATTTCAGATTGAACAAACCTGGAAAAAATCTGATGAGCATAAGGATCAAATGTGGATTTGCCCCTTATTATTGAAAATAAATTTTTTTATACTCGATATATTGTAAATAAATTTATGTGATATAGATTTTATATATATGAAAATTTTTAAAAGGTTTACTATAATAGCTTGTGGGGTGGGTCAAATTTTCTCTTGACTCTTACGAACAAATTCAAATTAATTAAGAGCCAAGAGAAAATTTGACCCCTTACTACCTTACTAAAACGCTTTCATTATTCTGATAAAGGAGGATTATTAGAGATGAGACTTGATAAATTTACAATCAAAAGCCAGGAAGCTATTCAAGCTGCTCAACAACTTGCCGAAAAATCAGGCCACCAGCAAATCGAGCCGGAGCATTTGGGGAAGGTTATAATTGAAGAAAAAGAAGGCGCGATTCCCCCCCTTATAAGAAAAATAGGGGCAAATCAAGCCATCCTTGTTCAATCTTTTGACACTGCCCTGAAAAAAATACCAAAGGTATCCGGAGCCAGTCTCGGTCAACCATATATTGCTCCGGATACAAAACAGATTCTGGATTCAGCTTTTAATGAAGCTACACAGATGAAAGATGATTTTGTCGGTCTTGAGCATATTTTGTTATCAATTACAGACGCAAAGAAAGGAGCCGCAGCCAATCTGCTTGCAGATGCCGGAATTACCAGGGAAGCAATCCTGAAAGCCCTGGTGGATATCCGTGGAGGTCAAAGGATCACAGATCAAAACCCGGAGGATAAATACCAGGCGCTTGAAAAATTCAGTCTTGATCTTACTGAAAGCGCCGCCAGAGGAGATCTTGATCCTGTTATTGGGCGGGATGATGAGATAAGAAGGATTGTCCAGGTTTTATCCAGGAGAACCAAGAATAACCCTGTCCTGATCGGTGAACCTGGGGTAGGCAAGACTGCCATCGTGGAAGGACTCGCGCAAAGGATTATCCATGGAGATATTCCGGAAACCCTGAAAGATAAAAGGGTCGCTGCTCTGGATATGGGGGCTCTGATTGCGGGAGCCAAGTATCGAGGAGAATTTGAGGATCGTTTTAAGGCCGTGTTAAAGGAAGTCATTGATTCCCATGGGCAAATAATTCTTTTTATAGACGAAATCCATACATTAATAGGGGCAGGAGCCGCAGAGGGAGCTGTTGACGCGTCCAATATGTTAAAGCCGGCGCTGGCCCGCGGCGAAATAAAATGCGTTGGAGCCACTACTATTAAGGAATACCGCAAATATATTGAAAAGGACGCTGCTTTTGAAAGACGTTTTCAGCCAGTAATGGTTGAGGAGCCTTCGGTGGAAGATACCATCTCGATCCTTAGGGGCCTGAAAGAAAAATATGAGGTGCACCATGGGGTGCGAATCAAGGATTCAGCCCTGGTAGCGGCAGCTGTTTTATCCCATAGATATATCACTGATCGTTTTCTGCCAGACAAGGCGATAGATCTGGTGGATGAGGCCACATCACGCCTCAGGATTGATATTGATACAATGCCGTCTGAAATTGATAATATCCGGAGAAAAATTCTGCAACTGGATATCGAAAAAGAGGCACTTAAAAAAGAGCGTGATTCCAGCTCAAAAAAAAGGCTTGTAAAAATTGAACAAGAACTGGTGTCTCTTAAAAATCAGACAGATGAAATGACTGCCCACTGGAAAAAGGAAAAGGAATATATCGAAAAAATCCGCGCAATCAAGGAACAGCTGGAAGCAACCAGATTAGAATCTCAAGCAGCGGAACGACAGGGTGATCTTTCCAGGGCGGCTGAGCTCAAATATGGGACTTTGATTGAACTGGAAAAGAAACTCAGTCTTGAAAATGAGGATTTTTCAAGACTCCAGTCTGATCAAAAAATGCTCAAGGAAGAGGTTGAGAGTGAAGATATAGCTGAGGTGGTAGCCAAATGGACTAGTATCCCTGTTGCTAAAATGATGGAAGGAGAAAAAGAAAAACTCCTGCATATGGAGGAACGCCTGGCCCTGCGCGTTATTGGCCAGGAAAAGGGAATCATTGCCGTTTCCAACGCGGTTCGCAGGGCTCGTGCGGGCATCCAGGATCCCAATAGACCTATAGGCTCCTTTATTTTTCTTGGGCCTACCGGAGTTGGCAAAACCGAACTGGCCCGGGCCCTGGCAGAATTTTTATTTGATGATGAACAGTTCATGGTTCGTATTGATATGTCAGAATTCATGGAAAAGCACTCGGTAGCAAGGCTGATAGGCGCTCCGCCCGGCTATGTGGGCTATGAGGAAGGAGGCTATTTGACAGAAGCCGTCCGGAGGCATCCCTATGTAGTGATCCTGTTTGACGAAATAGAAAAGGCCCATCCCGATGTCTTTAACGTCCTGCTGCAGATCCTGGAAGATGGACGCATGACGGATGGAAAGGGGCGGACAGTTGATTTTAAAAACACAGTATTGATTATGACGTCCAATGTGGGAAGCCAATGGATACAGGATCTTAGGAATAAGGATGCCGGGGAGTTGGAAAATCGGCTGTCAGATGCCCTTCGCGCCACCTTTAAACCGGAATTTCTCAATCGGATCGACGAAATTGTGACATTCAATACTCTGGGGCCTGAAGAGATAAAGAAAATTGTAGAAATTCAGGTTAGACTTCTTGGTAAACGCCTGCAGAATAAACAAATCACACTTAATCTCACAGATGAGGCTAAGGAATTTCTGGCCAGGAAAGGCTTTGATCCTGTATATGGAGCCAGACCTCTTAAGAGAACTATTCAGCACCTTATTCTGGATCCGCTGTCCATGAAAATTCTTGATGGATCGACCAAAGAAGGTGATCTGGTTGAGATATCAATAAAGGATGGAAATCTGGTTTTTTAAGGAGAAAAAAGCATCCATTAAGAAAAGATTTTATTTTTTCCTCTTTCCTGAGATCGGAATTGAATATCATACAACTGACGAAAGCGCCCGTTTTGAGCCAACAGGCTCTTACGGGTGCCAGACTCCACGATTTGACCATTCTCAAGGACAAAAATACGATCCGCCTTCATAATTGTACTCAGCCTATGGGCAACAATCATAATGGTTCTGCTCCCATGTAGCTCGTCAATGGCTGTCTGAACAAGTTTTTCACTCTCAGTATCCAGGGCTGAAACCGCCTCATCCAATAGTAATATTGATGGGTCAATCAACAATGCCCTGGCAATGGCAATCCGTTGTCTTTGCCCTCCGGATAAGAGGGTTCCTCTATCTCCAATTATTGTCTGATATCCTTGTGGCTGTGCCAGTATAAAATCATGGGCATAGGCCGCGCGTGCTACAAAAGCTATCTCTTCTGTAGTTTTCCAGGGAGCCCCATAACGGATATTATTAATAATAGTGTCGTTAAATAACAAGACTTCCTGGTTTACGATGCCAATTTGTCTTCGTAGTGATTCAAAGGAAACTTCCCTGATATCAATTCCATCAATTAAAATTTTTCCCTTTGTGACATCATGGAAACGGGGGATGAGATCCAAAAGAGTACTTTTGCCGGCGCCAGTCGAGCCAACAAAGGCCACCATCTCGCCCATGTTTATCCTGAAAGAAATATTCTTTAAAACTTTTTTCGCGGAGGAATAAGCAAAAGATACATCTTTGAACTCAATAGCCTTTCTGTGGCGTGATAATATTTTTGGTACAGAAACTTCCTGCAAATCCGAACGTATATTCATAATCTCAAAAACCCTGAAAGTGGCACCTTGCAAGGTTTTAAGGTTATTATTGACCTGTGATAATTTTTTAAAGGGGCTATAAAGCTGAGAAAAAGCAAATATAATCGCAATTAATTCGCCTAAGGTATGATTAAAATAGATCTTGCCAATAATCAGGACTATCGGTAAAAAAAGGAAGACAGTGGCATCCAGCATTGGACCAAGCCCCAAATGCCAGCAGCTCCAGCGCATTGTCTTTTTGTAGAGAAATTCCGCATTTTTTGTGAATTTTCGGACTTCCTCTACACCCATGAAAAATCCCTGAATTATTCTCATACCAACAAGGGATTCTTGATAATTGACGGTAAGTTCCGCTATTGCATCCTGCACCCGAACCGCATGTTTTTTAACCTTTTTGCCAAAAAGATGTACCAGACCGACAATAAAAGGAGCAATCAAAAAGATCAATAAAGTTAGCTTATAATTCATATAAAAAAGATAAGCCAAAAAAACCATGATGGAAAAGGGATATTCCATCAGCCCAATAGCGATATGAGCAATCAGGGACTGCATCACTGTAAGATCAGCAGTTGATCTGGCTATTAATTCTCCTGTTCTTTTATTATAATAATATCCTAAAGGCATTGAAATAAATTTTTTAAACAGATCAATTCTTAAGGATTTAACTACCCGGTTGCCAAAAGCTGCCGCCAAAAGGCCCGCAATAAAAATACTCATTGATTTTATATAAACGGATACGAGAAGAACAGCAGAGATAATAAGTAAAAGCTTATTTGGTGAGACATTATCAAGAAGTACCATCTCTGTCTTATGCCAGGATGAGAATACGCCTGACTCAAAGGCTAGCCAGGGTATTTTCCATGTCACAGGGTCAGAGCCTGTTTTCATACCTTCATCTATGAAAATCTGCAGCAAATAAGCAGGAAGGATAGCTAAACCGGAAGAGATAAAAGAAAGGATCAGAGCTACCAGCAAAAGCCGTTTATGACGCCTTACATAGGGCGCGATGTCTTTACTGAGGATTAAATTCAACATGGTTAGATATTATTACAATACTGAACAACACACATGATGTTCAGGGCCATTGAAAAACCGCAATCTGGCCTTTCGAGGTATAAGTCAGGAGATAAATATCTGCATTTTTTTTACTTTGATATCCAGACCCAATTTATGGCATATTGCGTAAACTTCTTCCTTTTTTTGTGAGGCACCAGCCTTAAATGATATTATTATTTCTTTAATCTTGTATTTCCTGATAATTTTTTCAATCCTGTCCTGCCCTCCAAACACTTCATAGCCTTGTATTTGCTTTTTATGGATAGTGGAATTATCATCAATAAAACCTATTATTTTAAGGCCAAGAGAATGGTTTGTCTCGACTTCACTAAGAACCATATGACCTCCTACTCCGGCTCCATAAACAAGAATTGGGCTCCCAGTATTTTTTTCTTTTCTTACCTCGTCATCCAATAAGCGAAAAGAAAATCGGGATAAAGATACTAAAATCAGCATCAGGATCCAGTAAATAACAAAAAGAGCTCGTGAAAAGCTCTGAAAGCGATATAAAAAAAGTAATATCAAGATGGCCAGAATAGTGCCAGCAGTAATAGCCTTTCCATAAACAATTACATCCCTAAGGCCTGTTTTACTCCAGACACCCTGATAAACACCCAGAATATAGAAGCAAAATAGTTGGCAGGCAATAATAATCGGAAGTGATTTAAGAAAAAAATCAAAATTATCACCAATTACCCATTCAAAACGCAAAAGATAGGCAAGATAGTAGGCAATTGAAACCAGAATAAAATCCAGTAAAACATCAAAAACTCTTGCTTTAATAATGAAATCAATGAACCAGGATGTAAAGGCCGTTGAAACATCTGAGGAGAATATGGGCTTTTCTGGATAGACATTGACCTTTGCCAGATAAATCCAGAAAAAAATAACCACTAAAAGATAAAGGACGACCACAACCAGGCTGGAAGCAAAACCCAAATTATTTATAGCCAGCGCGATGAGGCCTGATACAATCGAAAAACCATACAATATCAATACTGCTCTTTTCTCTGAAAAGCCAATCGCAACCAAACGATGGGAAGAATGGTCCTTTCCGCCTCTGGAAATTGGGCGGCCAAACAATTTTCGCATAATACTGACAAAGCTGGTATCCAGGATCGGAATAAAAAGTATCAGGACCGGGATCGCAATAACAGCAAATAGACTCTCAAGGCT
>DAOWOF010000197.1 GCA_030642205.1 Desulfobacteraceae bacterium
CGTTCCCAGGCTCTGCCTGGGAACGAGAAAATGAAAAGACTGAATAAAAGATTTTTAGCCAGCTTTCTATTGGCTTGTATAAATAGTATCTGAACTTTCAACCAGCCTCTCAGATTACCCTGTCGAGTCCCCAGCTAAAGACCTTAAGGGCCTTTTCATTTACTTTTTTGTGAAGTGATTGAAGGGCATCATAGATATCCTGTTCAATTTTATCTTCAACTGCCAGCATTATAACGCAATTAAAGCCAGGCCAGACCGCATCATCCAGCTTTGGATCCGAGCGGACTCCTTTTCCCAGGACCCTGGTCCATTTTGTATAGCCGGTAAGACAGCATGAGGTTAATGTCTGCATTACTTCCTCATCATAATCAACATCATAGACCAGAAAAAGCATTTTCATTGATCAAGCCCCCCTAAAGAGTTTTTCTTCTCTCAAACATATAGTAGATAGTTGGCACAAGCACCAGGGTTACAAGGGTTGAAACAGTAAGTCCTCCAAGCATTGTAATCCCTAATGGATTCCAGGCTTCAGCGCCGACGCTGTTTGAAGTTGCCATGGGAAGCATGCCAAAAAAAGTTGTTAAAGTAGTCATCATAACCGGTCTTAAACGATTCTGACCAGCCTGTGTAACCGCTTCAAAAAGCGGAAGTCCTCTTTTTTGTAATAGATGAATATAATCAAGGAGCACAATGGCATTATTAACTACAATACCCATTAGCATTATGATGCCCATAAAGGACATGATACCGAGGGATACATCCCCAAAATAAAAGGCATACAAAACACCGCTAAAAGCAAACGGCACAGAAAACATGATAATAAATGGGTCTCGAAGATTGCCAAACAGGGATGCCATCACCATGTACACAAGAATAATACCGATTATCAAAAGAAGCGTGAGGTCATGAAAGGCTTTTTTTTGCTCTTCCACATCTCCTCCAAAATTGATGGACATGCCGGGCGGCAGAGCAAGTTTTTTAATAGCTTTATTGATATCAGAAGTAACCTCTCCAAGTGATCTTCCATATTTATCCGCTTCAACCTTGACGATCTTTTGGCGGTTCTTTCGCTCGATTTCAATTGGCCCCTCGCCATGAACTATACGAGCCACATTTTTTAGCTGAATGATTCGTCCATCTGATGAAAACAAGGGAAGTTGAGGTAGATTTTCCAATCTGTTTTTATCTTTTTTGGTAAATCTGGTGAAGATATCAAATCTGTCTCCTGCATCCCTGAATTCAGATGCCTCGACACCGTATAGATAATTCCTCAATGTTCCGGCTATAGCCGCGATATTCAGTCCAAGATCAGATGCCTTTTTCCGGTCTATCTCTATCCATATTTCCGGTCGTGGATCTTTTTGGCTGATTTCAACATCTACTAATCCAGGAATTTTATAAATAGCATTTTTCACTTCCCTGGCAAAGGCAATATTTTGTTCCATATCAGGTCCCTGGATCTCCAGGGAAACAGGTTTGCCGGATCCCATTAAAGCTGCTGCAATGCCTCCCTGGGCCATTACCTGTATCCTTGTAATGCCAGGGATGTTTTGTGATTGCTGACGTAAAAGATCAGCGATATCTTCAGCGCTGCGCGTCCTTTTATCCCGATCCACCAACATAAATCCGATGCTTCCCACATTAGGCCCCTGGTCAAAACCAAGGGCTGCTCCAATCCCTTCTTTTGTTTCCCCATCAAAGGCATATGAATGCTTCATTTCTTCAGGTTTAACAACTTCATCAATATTTTTCAGAAGATTTTCTACAATTTTATTTGTTTCTTCGATTCTTGAACCTTCCTTGAGGCGAAAGCGTATACTTACCTCTCCTGTATCAACCATAGGAAAAAAGGAGGTTGAAAGTAATGGAATAAGGGAAATGCTGCTCAGAAAAATGGAAAGAGCCAGGCAAATAGTTGTTTTGCGGTGTTCCAGTGCCCATGTAAGAATCGTATGATAAAATGCTTCAAGTTGTTCAAAGCCTTTTTCAATCAAAAGATATAACCAGGCCAGTCGGCCTTGTCTTTTTTTCTGGCTTGCTGATGTTATAACCAGTTTGGATGAGAGCCCGGGGGTTAACATCAAGGCTGTCAAAAGGGATGCCAGTAAAGTGACTACCAGGACAAATCCTAATTGTCTGAATATGATCCCGGCCAGGCCGGAGAGGAACATTAAAGGCACAAATACTACAACAGTGGTCATGGTAGAGGCGGTAATGGCCATGCCCATTTCACTCGCGCCAAACATGGAGCTGGTGTTTACTCTGCCTCCACGTTCAATGTGACGTGTAATATTTTCAAGCACTACAATACCATTATCCACTACCATTCCCGAGGCAATTGCAAGAGAGAGAAGAGAAATAACATTAATTGTATAATCAAGAAGATAAAGTAAAATAAAAGAGATAAGCAGAGATGCGGGAATTGTAAGAATAATGACAAAGACGCTTTTGACCTGTCTTAAAAAAATGACAGTGACCAGCGTCACAAAAAATATTCCCCAAAGCATGGAATTGCGCAAATTTCTGACAGAATTAATAATATCTGCTGAGGAGTCAGTAATAATATTGATTTCCACATCCGGAGGCAGGGTTTTTTTAAATTCTTTAAGCTTTTTTTTGATATTGGCTGCAACTTCGACAGTATTTTTTCCTGTCTGTTTTTGGATAATGATAACCAGGGCCGGTTTCCCGTCACCCCAACCATTAAGTTCTTCCGGTTCATAGGCATCTTCAACTTGCGCGACATCCTTAAGATAAACAGGATGTTTTTGAAAATGTCCTATAATTGTATCCTTGAGCTCCTGGATTGATCTGTATCTGGCAGGGACACGCACAAAATAATCCATAGAGCCTGATTTTATGCTGCCTGCCGGCACATTCATATTTTCTGAGGCTATAATTTGGTTAATTTGCAATAAAGAGAGATTATACCCCTCGATTTTAGGCAGATCAAAATAGACATTTATTCTTCTTCTAAGGCCTCCATGTATTACGACTGTGCCTACCCCCGGGACACGTTTGAGTCCATCTGAAATCTGTTTATCAGTAATATGGTATAATCTGGGCCAGCTTTTTTTTCCACTTACAGTCAAAAACATTATCGGCGCAGTAGAACTGCTGAATTTAAAAAGGATCGGTTCTTCAGCATCCTTTGGCAGATCACGACGAGCCATTTCCAGTTGATCCCTGATATCATTTGTGGCCACATTAAGATCAGAGCCCCAGTCAAATTTACAGGCTATAATAGATAGATTATCCAGTGATTTGGAGGTTAAGGTATCCAGATTATTGACTGTATTAATCTTGTCCTCAATAGATTCCGTGACTTCTGTCTCAACATCTGAAGCGCTGGCTCCTGGCCAGGTAGTAAGAATAGAAACCACAGGAGGGTCTATTTTCGGAAATAAGTCCATGCTAAGCCGGCTTAATGAAAAAATTCCGATCATGGCCAATCCCAAAAAGAGCATAAAAGTGGCAATTGGTTGTTTGACTGAAAATTCGGGGAGTTTCATTTATCTTCTCCCCATATTTTCTTGATGATAATTGGAAAACCATCTTTCAAACGACCTTGACCTTTTATAACTATTTGATCACCTTCATTGAGGCCCTCCTTTACCACTGAATAATTCCCCTGGCTTATGCCAAGCTTGATATTTTTCATTAATACCTTGTTATTTTCAACCTTGAATACATAATAATTACCGGTCCCGGGCAGCCTGTTGGGGGCATCCTTATTAATAACAAGGGCATCCTGCTTACCAAGATGCAAATGGATTCTCGCGAACATTCCGGATCGAAGGGTCAGGTTTTGATTGAGAACATTTATTTCAATTTCGCATGTCCTTGTTCCTGGATCAAGAGTGGGATTTATAATGGTTACTTTTCCATTAAATTCCTTATCAGGAAAAGCATCAACATAGAGTTTGGCTGTCATCCCTTTTTTTATAAATGGAAAATCCTGTTCGGCAATGCTTGTCACAACCTTGACGATTTTTTCATTGGAGATCTGCATAATTGCTCTTTTTGTGTCAGACATGGAGCCGGAATCTATAAATCTTGCAGATATATATCCGTTTATGGGGGCTAAAATCTGATGATCTTTTAATAAGATTAAAAGCACATTAATAGCTGCGTCACTCCTTTCTATTTGAGAAACAGCAAGCTTTTTATTTGCCAGGGCAGCTTTATAACGAGCATTGATTTGATCCAGTTGTTGTGTGGAAATTGTCTTTTTAATTGCTAATGTTTTTAATCGAGTATGATCTTTCTTAATAATATTCAAATTGGCATTAGCCAGATTCAAAGATGCGTTGGCTGCTTTTAATCCTGCTTCAGCTTCTTTGATTTGAGCCTTGATTATATTATTCTCCATGCTGGCAATGAGGGTTCCCTTTTGAACAAAATCGCCTTTTTCAACATATATTTTTTCAATGATTTTGCCAGGGATCTTGGGATGCACATCGACCCGTTGCAAAGGTTTTATATCTCCTGTCAAATCAAGATCCAGATCTATCGACCTTATGTGCGCAAAGGCCGTTTCAACTGGAATTA
>DAOWOF010000245.1 GCA_030642205.1 Desulfobacteraceae bacterium
AGCTCGTTCATCGTCATCGCCAAAGGAGGCATAAAGACAATTACATCGCCCAGAGGTCTGATAATAAGACCTCGTTTCCTGGCCTCCATAATGACCTGATGACCTACCCTGAGCCGGGACTCAAAAGGATCTCTATTTGCCCTGTCTGCTACCAGTTCAATCCCCACCATGAAACCACACTGGCGAATATCTCCAACACTATCAATCTGTTTAAATGATCTTAACCTGTCTTTTAATAATTCAATTTTGGGCCCCAGATTTTCAAGTACATGCTCCTCTTCAAATATCTCAAGATTAGCAATAGCCACCGCGCAGGCTAATGGATTGCCAGTATAGGTATGTCCATGAAAAAAGGCCTTGAACTCATCATATTTCCTTAAAAAGCCATTATATATCTTTTCTTTTACAAGGGTTGCGGCCAAAGGCAGATAACCACCTGATATCCCCTTGGCAAGTGACATAATATCAGGTACTACCTCCTCATGCTCACAAGCGAACATCTTTCCGGTTCTTCCAAATCCTACTGCCACTTCATCTGCGACCATAATTATATTATAGCGATTACAAAGCTCTCGAATTCCTTTTAAATACCCCGGAGGATGCACCAGTATACCTGCTGCCCCCTGGACCAAAGGTTCCACTATCATGGCGGCAATTTCATGGTGATGCTCTTGCATTATCTCCTCTGCCTTTTGGAGACACTTATAATCACAACCCGGAAAATTTTCCTGAAAAGGACAACGGTAACAATATGGAGCCGGAGCCTTAAATGAATCAAAAAGTAATGGCTTATAGATAGTATGGAAAAGATTAATCCCTCCGACACTAACTGAACCAATAGTATCCCCATGATATGCATCGACCAAAGAAATAAACTTCTTTTTTTCGGGGTCACCATCAGGAGCTTGCTGGTGATATTGAAAGGCAATTTTGAGAGCTATTTCAACTGAGGTGGAGCCATTATCAGAATAAAAGACCCTGGTTAGCCCCTCAGGCGCAATACCAATCAATTTTTTGGCACAGCGAATAGCCGGAACATTGGAAAGGCCCAGCATAGTGGTATGGGCGATTTTATCCAATTGCTCTTTTATGGCTAAATCAAGCCTTTGCTTTTGATGGCCATGTACATTAGTCCAAAGAGAAGATATCCCGTCAAGATATTCTTTACCATAAATATCTATTAGTACAGAGCCTTTGCCTTGCTCAATAATAACCGGATTTTCCCTTGTCCATTCCTGCATTTGAGTAAAAGGGTGCCAGATATATTTCAGGTCATCGTGTTCCAGCTTTTTGTTACGATTCTTTAGATCCGCCAATTAAATCTCCATATTCCTTATCATCTCCATGTCTATTTTCAATCCTCGTCCCATGGTAGTTAAATAATCACCAACCATTAATCCATTCGCGCCTGCCAAAAAGGTCCAGGACTGATAATCACCCAAAGAAATTTCCCTGCCACCACAAATAGTAATATCTTTCAAAGGATTAATCAGGCGATAGAGGGCAATACACTTTAAGGCATCCATTGGAGCCAATAAAGGCCTTTCAGCCATTTTAGTGCCTGGAATCGGGTTAATAAAATTAAGCGGAATTGATTCCACATCCAATTCCTTAAGAGTAAAAGCAAGCTCTATCCTTTGTTCCCAGGATTCCCCAAGCCCCATAATTCCACCACTACAGACTTTAAACCCGGCCCGGGCCGCTATTTTGACAGATTTGATATCATCATCATAAGGATGGGTCGTACAGACCTGATCAAAAAAGCTCCTGGCTGTCTCCAGATTATGATGATAGTTAGTCAAACCACTCGCTTTTAGCCTTTCAGCAATATCTTCGTTAAGCACTCCAAGAGATCCGCAAAGGCTAAGCCCTGTTTTCTCTTTGATTAAGATTGCCGCTTCGCAGATAAGATCCAACTCCTTTTCAGTGAGGGCGTAACCACTTGTTACCATGGAGAATTTATTCGCTCCTCCATTCCACATTTCTATGGCTCGTTCTACAATCTTGCTTTTATCCAGTAATGGGTATGTCCTGGCTTTTGTCTTATAAAAAGCTGATTGGGGACAAAAAGCACAATCCTCGGAACATGCCCCTGATTTGGCATTAATAATCGAACAGGTAAATGTATCGTCGGCTTTATATGTTTCCCTGATTTTATTGGCGCTTATTATTAAATCTATTGCATTATGAGTTGTCGTTGCGAGCTCGCAGGCCTCATCATTATCTATGGCGGCATTTGGATCATTTATTATTCTTTTAGTTATACTGCTCAATTTATCGTAAACCATTTATTTCCCGAATTCTCACTCTCTAATACCATTGATTAAGCTTGATTTTAAAATCATTTATAACAAATCCTGGTTTTAATGTCAACCACGTGAAGCATTGCAGGTTTACAATTAAGCTCCATTGGGCTATAGTAAAGATAAATCAATTTAGATGAACTCTTTACAAAGGTTATCAATCCAGGGAGATGGGAAACAGGTAGTTCCAATGACAATCAAAGAACAATTATTATTACATCTTAAAGATAACATGGATGCATGGATTTCCGGTGAGTCCTTAAGCCAACAATTGGGGGTTAGCCGGGCTGCCATCTGGAAGCAGGCCCGCAATCTAAAAGAAGAGGGTTATATTATTCAGTCATCACCCAAAAAGGGTTATCATCTATGTGAAATATCAGATTTATTGCTTCCGGGAGAAATCAGGGAGCGACTTGGAAATAATCTTTTTGGCGGGCAGCAAATTTATTATTATAAGGAGCTTGAGACCACTAATCTTAAAGCAAAAGAACTGGCCTCTCAAGGTGTTCCGGAGGGAACGCTTATCATTGCTGAAAAACAGACAAAGGGAAGGGGCAGGCGGGGACGGAGCTGGTTTTCCCCCGCAGGTTATGGCATTTATGCATCCATGGTTCTCAGACCATCCATCGCGCCGACTGAAATTTCCAGTATTACCTTGATGGCAGCAGTTTCCGCGGCTGAGGCCCTCATAGCTTTGACACCATTAAATGTCAGGATTAAATGGCCAAATGATATCCTTTTAAACGATAAAAAAATTGCCGGGATTCTCACTGAAATAAGTAGTGATATGGATATTGTTGATTATCTCATTATCGGTATTGGTATGAATATTAATACACCTAAAGATCTCTTTCCACCTGAGATTAAGGAGACAGCTACATCCATCCTCATCGAAACCAACAGACCTTTTCAGCGTGTGGAAATTTTGAGTGAGTTTCTAAAAATTTATGAACATTATTATATTAACTTTAAAAAATCAGGTATAGAGCCAATCATGGGCCGCTGGAAAGAGCTTGCGAATATTGTAGGAAAGAGGATTGAAGTAGATGTAATGGGACAAAAATACCGCGGAGATGTAGTAGAGATTGAAAATGGTATTTTAATCCTCAAGGATCATGGGCGAACCCACAGGATTTTTTCAGGAGATGTGACTATTTTATAATATATAAATAGAAATAAACTCGTAAAAATCTGTTAATCAAAGCTAAGGGCTCGGCAAAAAATAACCTGGCATTTTTGCATCCCGACTTCACCATATCTTTAACCGATCTTCATGCGCAAAAGTCCTCGGAATAGTTCACTATTCCTGCGGATTTGCGCAATCAGATCGATTAAAGCTACGGCAAATTCGGGCGCAAACT
>DAOWOF010000097.1 GCA_030642205.1 Desulfobacteraceae bacterium
AACTTCACCTGTTTGCAACACTCCCTGAGGCACAAATGAACTGATAGAAGGATATCCTGAAACAAATCTAGGTTTTTTAGGTCTCGGCATTAATTCAATCTCCTGATATAATCATTTGATCATAATATAATCCTTTGTATGGCTAGTGTCAAGGATCAATTTAGTCATATGACCATTATTCTGTTATCTAGAAGAATATTTTTTCAAAAAAATCAAAAAAGAAAGATGGTGACAAATGGCTAGTATAAGAATTATATAAAGAGGCATGCTCTTAATCTTAAAATAACTGTAAGGATAGAGCAAGAATCAATAGGCCTCATGCCTGTTTGAATGCGCCGCTCAGTCAGTCAGGCAAGCCCCAATGGGACCATTTGAATTTACGTTCAAGGAGGTATTTTATGAGACAAAAAAATCTTGATTGTCTTTTTGAACCAATCATTATAAATAATCTCAAGTTAAAAAATCGGTTAATAATGGCTCCTATGGGGACAGGATTAGCAGGAGATGGCTTTGTTACCAGGGAATTAATTGACTATCTTGCTGCAAGGGCCAGGGGAGGAATCGCCCTTATAACGGTAGAAGTAAGCGCAATTGACAAACTGGGCAAGGCTGGATTAGGCGGGGAATTGGCCATTTATGATGATAAATTTATCCCCGGTCTTAGAGATCTTTCAGACGCAATCCATGAAGCCGGTTCAAAGGTCGTGATCCAGTTAAATCATGCAGGCAGGTATGCCAGATCAAAGAATATTGGCGCCCAATCAGTGGCGCCTTCTCCCATACGATCAAGATATACCGGTGAAACACCCCGAGAGCTTACAACCGAAGAAGTAGAAGCCCTTGTTCAGGCATTTGCTCATGGAGCTGTAAGAGCTAAGGAGGCAAATTTTGACGGGGTTGAACTCATGGGCTCAACCGGCTATCTGATTAGTCAGTTTTGCTCTTCTCTTACAAATAAAAGGACAGATAAATATGGAGGCAGCAACCCTGCCGCACGAGCTGCTTTTGTAAAGGAGATAATCAGGGAAATTCGTAAAAACACAGGAAATGATTTTAATATATGTGTCAAAATGAGTGTTGATGAATTTTTGCCTGGTGGGAATACTATAGATGACTCACAGATCCTGGGAAAAGAATTTGTTAAAGCCGGGGCAGATCGTCTGCATGCATGGGCCGGCTGGCATGAATCACCTGAACCGATGCTGCCTATGGCCGTTCCGCGGGCAGCCTTTGCTTATCTTTCCGAGGCCTTAAAACAGGTTGTAAATGTCCCTGTCACAGCAGTAGGCAGAATAAATGATCCCTTTGTAGCTGCCAGCCTTATCAAGGAGAAAAAGGCAGACCTCATTGCCTTGGGACGTGGGCTTCTATCTGACCCTGAATTTGCTCTTAAGGCCTCACAGGGAAGAGAATCCGAGATCAGGCCCTGTATTGGGTGCTGTATCTGTTTTGATGCCTTGATGAGACAGATTCGCCATTCCAAAAGAGGCAGCCTGATTTGCGCGCTTAATCCAGAATTAGGACGAGAAGGAGAGAACCTTTTATCCCCCGCAGAGCAGAAAAAAAAGGTGTTGATTATAGGTGGAGGTCCTGGTGGAATGGAAGCTGCCAGGGTTGCAGCCTTAAAAGGTCACCAGGTAATGCTTTGGGAGAAATCGGATAGACTTGGAGGGAGCCTGCTACTTGCCTCAATCCCTCCACTAAAAGATGAGATCAACGGACTTACTAATTACCTTAGCCATCAGATGGAAGTCAATAAAGTCCAGGTCAAGTTAAATAAAGATGTTACAGCAAAAGACATTTTAGATGCCCAGCCGGATTGGGTTATTATGGCCGTTGGGGCCAAACAGGTTATTCCTGCAATCCCCGGAATCAATAATAAAAATGTCGTCATGGCCATAGACCTCCTTTCCGGAAAAGTTGAGACAGGCGCCAAAGCTGTTATCATCGGAGGAGGCATGATTGGCGTTGATGTGGCAGAATATCTTAATAAGCAGGGCAAGCAGGTCACATTACTAAGCAGGCAAGTTCGTATAGGAATAGATATTGGCCCAAGTACCAGATGGGTAACCATGATGAGAATCAAGAAGAGCAATATTAATATCATTACCAAAGTTATTTATAAAGAGATAAGAGAAAACGGAATTCTGATTGAGAGGAATGGCGAAGAAAGGTTCGTCTCCGCTGACACAATTATTGTATCAGGAGGCCTTGTCCCTGACAGAAAACTAATTGATGATCTCAAAGGCAAGATTCCTTTAAAAGAAATTGGAGATTGCGTTAAAACCAGGCAAATTACAGACGCCATCCATGAAGGTTTTGAAGCAGCTCTTGCGATTTAACTCTATGGGACTGGAAATAAATAAGTCATGTTATTTATTTCCAGTCCCATAGCAACATAAATCGATCTGGCATCTATAGCCTTTTTTAAAGATTATAGAAATCATTATATCAAATAAAAAAAAGAGGGAGCCTATGCAAAACAGATCAGACCTTGCCTTTTTATTTAATCCTCGGTCAATAGCTATTGTTGGAGTCTCTACAGATAAAGATAGTTGGACAATGGGACAAAATTTTTTAAAGATTTTATTTGACTTCGGCTTTACAGATAACCTTTATCCTGTTAACCCCAAGGGAGGAAATATCCTGGGTCTGAAAATATATCCTTCCATCAAGGATATTCCTGGTTTTGTAGACTATGTAATATGTTGTATCCCGGCGGAGTTCACTCCCCAATTGGTAAATGATTGCCTGGAAAAAGGAGTTAAGGCGATCCAACTCTATACAGCCGGTTTTAGTGAATATGGTTCCGAATCAGGAAAACAGCTGGAAGAAGAAATCTGCGCCCTGGCTAAAAAAGGCAATCTCAGGCTTTTAGGCCCTAATTGCGCAGGAATCTATTGTCCCGGGAGCACTCTTGCCCTTGGTATGAACTTTCCAAAGGAAGAGGGCCCTATCTCTTTCCTTTGTCAAAGTGGAGGAAATACCTTTCATATAATAAGGGCAGGCGCCCAACGCGGGCTCAGATTTAATAAGGCAATTTCCTATGGAAACGCCTGCGATATTAATGAAACTGATCTCCTTGAATATTTTACGAATGATCCTGAAACCAAACTGATACTATCCTATATTGAAGGCGTAAAAGATGGAAAAAGGTTTTTTAAGGTCTTAAAAAATGCCTGTAGCAAAAAACCGGTAATAATCCTCAAAGGCGGTCGTACTGATGCGGGAAACAGAACTACCGCAGGTCATACGGGAGCTATGGCAACATCCAATATGATCTGGGACAAGCTATGTTATCAAGCTGGAGCGATTACGGTGTCTGATATCGAAGAATTGGTTGATATGGCAGTTACCTTTTCTTTTTTACCACAGCCAAAAGGAAAACGCGTCGGGATCATCGGCATGGGAGGCGGGGCATCTGTCCTGGCAGGGGATGATTGTGAAGCATCAGGCCTTGTTGTTCCAGCATTTTCCAGGGAATATAAAGAAAAAATAGGAGGCCTTTTAATCAATACCCTTGGTACAATTTTACCTAATCCGCTCGATCTTTCAGTTCCGGCCTTTGCTAAAGGGGCCTTATATTCTGTTTTCAAGGAGGTCGGCTCCTATGATGGCGTAGATCTATTATTAATCCATAACCCTTTATCAATAACGCCCCTTCCCGCTTCCACTGCTGAGCGATCATTACGATTGTCTTTTGTAAATGAAGGAATTAAAGTAAACAATGAGATTGCAAAACCTATAGCAATGGTGGTCCACGGCGCCACAAACCTTGAAGACTGGAAAATGATGCTTGATTTCCAGGAAAAGCTTTATAAAGGAGGCATAGCAGTCTATAATACCATATCCAACGCAGCCAGGGCTATTAATCGTTATGTTGATTATAATAAATCTCTTGCAAGGAGATAGATTTGGATAAGCCAGAGATACTTATAAATAAAGAAAAAATTGCGGATTGTGTTGGTCGGCTAGCGGAGCAAATAAGAGAGGACTATAGGTCTAAAGATTTTCTTATGATAGGAATACTTAAAGGCAGTTTTGTCTTTATGGCGGACCTAATACGAGCCTTGCAGATTCCCATGGAACTTGATTTTATTCGGCTTTCAAGCTATGGTTCCGGTAAAGAAAGTTCAGGTAAGATAGAGCTTGTTCAGGAACTGAGAACACAAGTGGAAGGACGTCATATCGTGGTGATTGAGGATATTGTAGATACAGGCATCAGTCTTAATTTTCTATTAGGATACCTTGCCAAACAAAACCCGGCATCTGTCCGTCTCTGCGCCCTCCTGGATAAGCCCTCAAGGAGAAAGATGCCAGTATCAATTGATTATCTGGGATTTACAGTCCCTGATAAATTTATTGTTGGCTACGGCCTTGACTGCAATGAACAATTTCGTTTTTTATCAGATATATGCATTATTAATGAAAATTAATTTATTGACGGACTCGTAAAAAGGTTCAACAGGCCGGGTACCTGTCTGCACACGTACGCAGGGCAGGAGGGGAAGCCCTTCCGGCCTTGCGTGATGGTGGAACCATTTGAATTCACTTCTAATACCAGGGGAAGAGCAGCACTCCCCCGCCGAGTAAAAAAGCGCATGGACTTTTTACTCGGTTACCAATTTACTGGCATCGCCAACAGTCCTGAATTTTACTGTTGATGGCGATTAATCCTTATTCAGGAATGTATATGATTATTCCGAAAATCATAATTTTTAATTTACAAAGGAGTGATAAATGAAGGTCATTGAAAAGGCATTACAAGAAGGTTTAACCACTCTCTCAGAGTATGATTCCAAACAAATCCTTGCTGAATATAAGATCCCTGTCACGCGGGAGATAATTATCCATGATATTGAACAAATCTCCCAAATAGGAGACGAGATAGGTTTTCCTGTTGTTCTGAAAGGCTGCGCTGCAGGAATTGCCCACAAAACCGAAGATGATCTGATACGGATGGATATCAGGGATGAAAATGAAGCCAGCACTGCCTTTAATGAAATAATCAACAATATGAATGGTAGTACAAAAGATATTCTGGTTCAGGAAATGGTAAAGGGGAAACGTGAGTTAGTAATGGGTTTGATTCGTGATCCCCAATTTGGGCCATGCGTTATGTTTGGACTGGGAGGTATTTTTACCGAGATATTAAAGGATATTTCTTTTCGCGTCGCTCCTCTTACAAAAAATGATGCCATGGAAATGATGACGGAAATAAAAGGGCATAAAATTCTTGAGGCCATAAGGGGAATGAAAGAAGCAGATATGGAGCAACTCGCTGAAATATTAATAAACCTGGGACAGATTGGTCTGGAAAATGATAAAGTAAAAGAGATTGATATTAATCCGGTAATTATTTCCGGAGGAAAACCGATTGCAGTTGATGCCCTGGTCGTGCTCAATTAGGCTTTAACAATTTTGACACTCTTGTAAAAAACATAATTTATCACAGCGGGTTTTTTAACTCGATTAATTGTTTTTTAACCGGAGTCGGTGGCTTTAATGCCGCCAATGATTGAATTTGTCTGGAACTTATTGAGAAGTCACAATCTGTTTAGCCATCTATAAGAAAATTCGTACCTTTCTATAAAAGTAACAATAATGTCAAATAAACAAAAAAGGGTCATGGTTACAGGAGGGGCAGGTTTTTTAGGATCGCACCTCTGCGAACGGCTGGTAAAAGAGAGTCAGCATGTCCTCTGCCTTGATAATTTTATTACAGGGTCAAAAGCAAATATTAAACATCTTTTAAATGAAACGAACTTTGAACTGCTTCAACATGATTTAGTTAATCCGATAATTCTCCCTGTAGATCAAATATACAATCTTGCTTGCCCTGCATCACCTGTCCAATATCAATCAAACCCAATTAAAACGATTAAAACAAATCTCCTGGGAGCCATTAATATGCTGGAATTGGCAAAAAAGGCGAATGCTACTATTTTACAGGCCTCTACCAGTGAGATCTATGGCGATCCAACCATGCATCCTCAAAAAGAAGATTATTGGGGAAATACGAATCCCATCGGCCCACGTGCCTGTTATGATGAAGGCAAACGCTGCGCTGAAACCCTTTTTTTTGATTATTATCGACAGGCAAAAACAAGAATCAAGGTTGTTCGAATATTTAATACCTATGGCCCCAAAATGGATCTCAATGATGGCAGGGTAATCAGCAATTTTGTTGTTCAGGCCTTAACAAATCAGGATATTACCATTTATGGGAAAGGAAATCATACCAGATCTTTCTGCTATGTCGATGATTTAACAGAAGGCCTGATCAGGATGATGAATAGTCCTGATAATTTTATTGGTCCGGTTAATCTTGGTAATCCGGACGAAATTTCTATACTGGAAGTCGCCAAGCTTATTCTGAGACTGACTCAAAGCAAATCAAATCTCATTTTTCGTGATCTTCCCCAGGATGATCCTGGCAGACGGCAACCTGATATTGGTCTGGCCAAAGAACGTCTTGACTGGCAGCCAACGTTAAATTTAAAAAAAGGACTTATACAAACAATAGAATATTTCAAAACTTTGCTTTGATGATTGACTATATGATACAGGAGAAGGTTTTAATTATGAATAGTACCGTAAAAGAAGACCAATGGATCTGGGTTATAATCCAGGATCCTGATAAGAATGAACAAATTTTAGGTCAGCATGATAATGAGCAGGAAAAATCATTTATTCCATTTTTTTTAAGTAAAGAAGACGCCCAGATTGGGCGTGATTTTCTTACCCGTGAAAAAGGGCATAGATATGAGGCACAGGCTATCCTTTTTGAAGACTTGATTCAACAGGCAGCCCAAAATGGCCTTGAGGTGTATTTATTAAATGATGCAGGGAAGATACTAGAAAAAAATATACTATGAAAGGATAAAAAAAGCTCTGCAAATTAAGCCGAGCTTTTTCAATTACGCCTTTAGTTTTAATGAACTTTTTACGAGGCTATTGATCTTGGTCTAATAAAATCAGGATTTAAATTTAAAGAGATGCTTAATAGCGCTCCAGCCCATTTTACGTCTAAGAATGCCAAGCTGATCCTGAAGAGGCAGATTCTTGGGGCATACATCTTCACAGGCCAAAAGCCCCATACAACCAAAGATACCCTCATCAGTACCAACAACTTCAAAATATTCATGTTCCGTCCGTTCATCCCTGGGGTCCAACATAAACCGCGCTATTCGATTAAGCGCGATTGCCCCCATAAAGTCCGGACGCATATTGGCTGTACCACATGACGCAACACAACAGCCACACTCAATGCAACGCTCAAGCTCATAGATCTCCTCAGCTGTCGCGTTATCCATCTTTTCTTCTTCCTCATCCGGATTCAGCGTCTTTGTTGTATGAATCCATGAGCCTACTTTTTCATTTATGCCCCTAAACCATGTCCCTGTATCCACTGACAGATCTCCAATAAGCTTGAAAACCGGTAGCGGCATAAGGGTAATTTCATCTGGTAGCTCTTTGGTCAAGGTCTTGCAGGCCAGGTCAGGTCTTCCATTAATCATCATGGCACATGCACCGCATATACCGGCACGGCAACAAAAATCGAACTGTAACGAAGAGTCATGTTCTGCCCTTATTTTAGTTAAAGCAATATAAAGGGTCATACTATCAGTCTCTTCCAGAAAGAATGTATCAGTATGCGGTTTATAGTCTCGTTCCTGCGGATTGAAACGAAATATATTAAATTTAAGATTCCTGGCCATCCTTTTCTCCTATAACTTCTCCATATCAGCTAATGATTTTACTGGCTCCATAGCCTCTGTCTCCAGGAGGCAATTCCATAATATTTGTAGCAGGCTCGTAATTAAGAGTAGGAAGAGTACTCCCTTCTTGCCATGTTGCCAAAGTTCGGTTTAACCAATCACGATCATTTCGGGCATTATAGTCCTCTCGGGCATGACATCCACGACTCTCCGTACGCTGTAAGGCAGCATAAGACACGCAGATGGCTAATTTAACCATACCCTGTATTTTAAGCGCCATGCCAAGCTCCGGATTAGCGCCTATGCCATTTGATTTCAAACCAACCTTTGTGGCCTTCCCATAGATCTCCTGAAGATTATCAACAGCTTTTTGCAGGTCTGT
>DAOWOF010000290.1 GCA_030642205.1 Desulfobacteraceae bacterium
CCTGTCAACATACAATAATATTTGTAAGTTAAGGGTCCCATCGTCTAGCGGTTCAGGATATCGGCCTCTCACGCCGAAGACACGGGTTCGATTCCCGTTGGGACTACCACATAATACCAAAGGGTTAGAGGGGTTCCCTCTAACCCTTTTTGTATGCCGTTGAACATTTATGAGATTTTTTTCTGACAGCAAATCTATTATTTTTCTCATTAACATTATTTCTTTTAAAACTCAGGCTAAAGCTGCATCAGAATTTCTTTCGCATGAGTTAAAACTTCCGCGCCTTCTTCTCTCATAACAAAAGTATTTTCAGTCCCAATAGCGCCTTCAGGGAAAACGAATTTAGGTTCAAGGGCAAAGGTCATCCCTGATTCAAGAGGCATTTTGACACCCCTGGCAAAGATAGGTGCCTCATCCAGTTCCAGTCCCACCCCATGGCCAATGAATTTTACCTTGTCAGTTCCAATCCCCATAAAGCTATCACCAAAACCGGTTTTTTCTGCCAGGGAAATTGCTTTTTCATAGAGTTCTTCACACGCGACGCCAGGTTTGGCAAGGGCTACTAACTCGCTTTGAATAAAGAGCGCTTTTTCAAAGGCCTCTTTAAGCTTTTCAGTTGGAGTACCAATAATAAACATCCTGGTTTCATCCGCGGTATACCCATTGATCACACAAGTATAATCAATAAAAATAATCTCATTACGTTTGACGCTCTTCCACCCTGCGCCATGCGGATTATTTGCCGGAGTTAGTCCAGGGCCTCCGGTGGGTCCGTCAAAATAAGTAGGAACGGCACCGCTTTCACCAGAGAGAACATTACCCAGAAAAAAATCCTGGTTAAAGGCCCGCATCTTACAACAGCCTCCATAACCTCTCTTTCTCATCCCGGCTTCAAAAAGACTTGCCAGCTCAATTTCAGGCATCTCTTCATGAATCATACCCGGAACATCCAGGAAGACCTCATCAATTACAGAGCAGGCCTTTGATAGAAGCCCTATTTCATAGGGTGATTTAATACGTCTTATAGTTTTAATTATCGGAGAAATATCTATTAATTTTGCATCATTAAATATTTTTTTATAAAAGAAACAAGTATTATACGGAAGAACATCCAGCTCAAATCCCAGGATTTTCAGATCGGAATAACCTGCTTTTTCAAGTATCTCAGGGATTTTTTTGATACTATTAAGCTGCACAATATGTTCCAGTGGTGATTCTTTTTTTGCCCGTTCATAGCTCCTTCTAATCATTAAAACAGGATCGCCCTCTTTTGGGATAAATAAAAATCCGCTTTGAGAGGTTCCAGTTAAATAGAAAAAATCTGAATGTTGGATTATAATAGCTCCAGAACATTCGATACTGGACATATTATCCTGAAATTTTTTTATTCTTGCTTGTATTTCATTTTTTGGTGTGTATTCCATTGCATTTATCATGATATAAAAGTTTTTTCCTAAGGGGTTATCTAATCTATAATTTTAAGAGTTTACGATTCCAGTGAAGATTAAACTCTAATACAGACGATTGTCAACAGAACAATAGCCTGCCATAAAAATACTAGCCACGAGGACGCATCCCTGCATTTTGAGGATTAAAGAAAACGGAAAACTGATTATAACAAATTTTGGGAGGAAGATATTTGGGACCAGTTCGACAGTCAAAAATTCCAGGTCACCCGCATATTTGTTTGAAGAGGCATAAATATAGACTGGGAAAAGAGCTAAAAAGAACTGCTTCTTGCACGGGGATCGCCTGCTTCAATGATAGGATAGATGATGTTAACTATAAAGGAATTTATCTGCCGAAGATCCCTTAGGATATCCATATGAAGAGAACTTGTATCTATGCTTTCGGGCAGGCCTTTGTGTAAACGATTTATATGTGCCTGCCGAAGTTCGCTTTCCAGCTCGGATAGCTTTGATTTTTGAGCAAGAACCTGCCGGGCAAGAGAATAGTCCTGTTCCACAAATGCCCCGATAGCGAAATTGAAATTATTTAAGACCAGTTCATGAAAACCAGCAATATCTTCCCAGCCTTTCTCGGAAAATTCAATCCCCAGCAGCAGCCGCTTTCTGGCCTTGGTTAGAAGACTTGATTCAATAATATCGGCAATATGCTCTAAATTAACAGTAAAGGTGATAAGATTCATTTCCCTTTGGGATACTTTCTCTGTCAGATCCGAACGGCTCAATTTAGTTAAATATAGTTTAATATCTCTGTTCAGGATATCAACATGGTTTTCCAGTTTTTCGATTTTTTTAATCGATTCCTGATCCGTGCCGCCCATGGCCTTTATGATATACCTCATCATCGAATTGACTATATCTGCCATTCGGACTACTTCTCTGTGGGCATTAGCCATGGCAAGGCTTGGTGAAATAAGCGCATTGGTATCAAGAAACTTTGGCCCAAATTCATTTTTACCCAATAGCTTTTGGGGAAGGATTCTCTCCAATAATAATGCCAGCCAACCGGCGCAGGGCACAAATACCAATAAAAAAAGGTTAAAAAAAGTATGAAAATGGGCCACCTGGCGAGCAGAATTATTTGCCACTAAAGGCAGCAAGTCCGCAATCATTGATATAAAAGGATAAATGATAAGGACGCCAAGTATCTTGATCATTACAAAGCCATAAGC
>DAOWOF010000116.1 GCA_030642205.1 Desulfobacteraceae bacterium
CAGCTACTCTTTCAGGTTTTCCGTCCCAGTTTTTTTTAGCCTTAAAGTACCAATCAAAGGCCTGTGAATTATCTTCAAGAGCCATCCAGTTATCTCCCAAAAGAGTATATATATACCCTTTTATGAGAGGACTGGAAAATCTTGAGAGCCATTGCTCTGCCTCTTGTATGGACAGGTGATATTCTTCCAGGAAATAAAGGGAACGGATCATTTGATACTTCACCTCGTCCATATAAGTATACCTTGGAAATCTATTCCGGATACTATTAAAAGCTGCCAAGGCCTGCTTATATTCCTTTTGAAGGATATAGATCTGTCCTGTCCTGAAGATAGACAGAGGCGCCTTTTTGCCATAGGGATTTCTCTCCAGATAGGCCTTATAGCTATTAATAGCCATATCATAGTATTTCCCATGCCAATAATTCTCAGCCCTCTCAAATTGATTAATAAGAGATTCCCTTGCCATCCCTTTTTGAAATGGTTCATCCGTCTGACAAGCAATAAAAAAAAGGGTCATCCCCACGCATAATGTGGTGATGACCCTTTTGGATCCAGGAAAAATCTTTTTCAATTTGATCTCCATGTTAAAGAAAGGAATAAAAATTAAAGAACATCTTCATTCCTTTCTTACTCCCTTTTTTCTCAGGATGCCATTATTTTTTTACTTCCTCAAAATCAGCATCCACTATATCATCATCCTGAGAAGCGCCAGCATTTGGCTCTGGTCCTGGAGGAGCCTCCCCTCCGGCCTGAAACTCCGGCCCCTGACCGGCAGTCTGGCTATACATTGCTTCAGCTAATTTATGGGATACCTGTGTTAATTCCTCGGTAAGGCGTTTAATCTCTTCTGTATCCTCACCGTCTAAAGTCTTTTTTAAATTATCTATGGCCTGATTAATACTTGCCTTCATAGCATCATCCACTTTATCACCTGCATCCTTGAGAGATTTTTCGGTGGTATAGATCATGGAATCGGCCATATTTCGAGCATCAATCAATTCCCGTTTCTTTTTATCTTCATCAGCGTGTAATTCTGCATCCTTAATCAGTTTTTCAATTTCTTCTTCGCTCAAACCACTGGAAGCGGTAATCTTGATAGACTGTTCCTTTCCAGTTCCCATATCCTTCGCGGAAACATTGACTATGCCATTGGCATCAATATCAAAAGTTACTTCAATTTGAGGCATGCCCCTGGGAGCGGGAGGAATTCCCACTAATTGAAATCGACCCAATGTCTTGTTATAGGCCGCCATTTCCCTTTCGCCCTGGAGGACATGGATATCTACTGCGGGCTGATTATCTGCTGCCGTGGAAAAAACCTGACTTTTCTTGGTAGGGATTGTGGTATTCTTTTCAATTAACCTGGTAAGAACGCCTCCCAATGTCTCTATCCCCAGTGAAAGTGGCGTAACATCAAGCAAGAGAACATCCTTTACATCTCCTTTTAATACTCCACCCTGAATTGCCGCCCCAACTGCCACAACCTCATCGGGGTTAACATTTTTATTAGGTTCCTTGCCGAAGATTTCCTTAACCTTGGCCTGAACCTTGGGCATCCTGGTCATTCCGCCCACCAGAATAATTTCATCTATTTCGTCCTGCTTCAGACTGGAATCTTTTAACGCTGTGACACAAGGGTTCACAATTCGTTCTATCAGATCATCCACAAGGGCTTCCAGCTTAGCTCTGCTCAATTTTATGTTCAGATGTTTGGGGCCGCTGGCATCAGCAGTAATAAAAGGTAAATTAACATCCGTTTCCATGGAACCGGACAGTTCAATCTTGGCCTTTTCCGCTCCCTCCTTGAGCCGCTGAAGAGCCATTTTATCAGTTTTAAGATCAATCCCCTGGTCTTTTTTAAATTCATCCGCGAGATATTCAATGATTTTTAAATCAAAATCCTCACCACCCAAATGGGTGTCCCCATTGGTTGATTTAACCTCAAAAACGCCTTCGCCAATCTCCAGTATGGAAATATCAAAAGTGCCCCCACCAAGATCAAAAACCGCAATCTTGCGATCACCCTTTTTATCCATTCCATAGGCCAGGGATGCCGCAGTGGGCTCATTAATGATACGCGCTACCGTAAGGCCTGCTATTCGTCCCGCGTCTTTAGTAGCTTGACGCTGGCTGTCATTGAAATATGCAGGGACAGTTATAACGGCCTCTGTAACTTTTTCTCCTAAATAATTCTCCGCAGTTTCTTTCATCTTGGACAAAATCATGGCAGAAATCTCTGCTGGACTATAATCTTTATCCCTGCATGAAACATGCGCGTCAGCATTAGGCGCCTTTTTTAAAGTATAGGGAAGTGACAAAATATCTTTCTGCACTTCTTCTGAATCAAATTTACGCCCAATTAATCTTTTTACCGCAAAAACTGTGTTTTCAGGGTTGGTTACAGCCTGTCTTTTCGCAGTCTGACCAACTAATCTCTCATTACTATCTGTAAAAGCCACCATCGATGGTGTCGTACGTCCACCTTCCACATTGGCAATTACAACAGGGTCTCCGCCTTCCATAACGGCAATACACGAATTGGTTGTACCCAGATCAATGCCTATTATTTTCCCCATTTTTTGCCTCCTTACAATTTATCCTTAAGTTTCCAAGCGCATTCATATCATTAAATAATATGCGCCATTCATTTATTATTTATAAGACCTATCTTGATAACCGGAGAAGAAATAGCCCACTCCATTTATTTATCTTCATACAACTAAAAGAATCCCTTCCAAAAGGCTATCAGCCTTTATTTTTATTCACTATCACCACAGCCGGCCTTATAAGTCTCTTATTTAGCAGGTAGCCCCTTTGCAACTCACGTAATACTGCTTTGGGGGCTGAGGTCTCGTCTTCCTGCTCTGAAACAGCCTCATGGAAATTAGGATCAAAAGGTTTACCCAAAGACTCAACAACCTCTAACCCGCTATTTTTGAGAATATTCTTCAGGCTTTTCAGGGTAAGATCAACTCCATCCAACAGGGAGTCAAATGATTTTTTATCCTTTCCATATACGATAGCATTTTCCAGATTATCAATTACTGTCAATAACTGTCGTATCAGCGTTTCGTTTGAGAATTTAATAAGGTCTGTTTTATCCTTTTGAAAACGTCTTTTCATGTTTTCCATCTCAGCTTGAGATCGGAGGAAAAGATCATCCTTTATTGCCGCATCAGATTGAAACGCCTCTATTAATTCCTGCTTAGTCATTTCTTCCAGAGGAATTTCCTGATTTTCTTGTTGGTCTTGATTTTGAATCTCTTCCATAGAAGGATCTTCTTCTAAAGAATCCAGTGAATTATGATCTGATCCTTTTTCTTCTTCTATTTTGATCTGAGCCACATTTTTACTCCTTATACGTGCGTCTTTTTGTTTGCTGGGTTTGCGACCTTTAGAAAACCTCCTCCTTTGACCAGTTTCGTAGTCAGGCCCAAGTTTTAATCCTCGAAATACTTAACCCTACAACATCACTTATGGTTTCAGAGACAACATATTGCGTATATTGAGACTACATGACACAATATATGGAATCAAATCTCACAAGTTGCGTTGTAGGGTTAAAATGTATTCCTGTGGTTAAAAATTTTGCCTTGCTTGAACGTAAAGGGAATTGACCCTTTTTCAAAGGTCTCCGGTTGATATCCAATCGATAATTTTGACTCAAAGACGCTCTACAAGTTCTTGCCCATACTTTATGGTGAAACAATAATCATCGATATATAGTTGTCAAGACAGAATGACTTTAAGTTGTAATGAATTTTTTTAATTCTGATATCAATTGAGGAGCATATTTTTTTGTAAGGAGAGATGTTTCCGTGTCATCAGATCCTGTCGGTTTGATAAATAATCCATCGCTCTTTGCTCTAAACATAGCTACAGCATCATTTATAAGCGATTTTCTGGTATAAAAAACAGCTGGAACATCAGGATAATAAATTCGAGCCTGTAGAAGATTTGAGAGTCCATATTTCCTGTTTTGTCCAATTCGGGCACAAACATCTTCAAACATTGTTCGCCAGCCATCAACTATTGAAAAAAACCTTCTGAGATATTCATTGCACGAATCACCTTCAAATTCTGCAATATCTTTATATATATAATCCAGTGATGGCAAATTCTTGATCTTTTTTTCAAGCTCCACCCTGGGAGTAATATAAGGATCTGTAATAGATTCATCTTGTCCCCACAGATCCAGAAGGAAAAGAGACGGGGTCCTGCTATTCAGCAAAGTCTTTGCTTCATCAAAAGTATATGCATAAACAAACTCAAATTCTTCAGTACAAGGAGCAATATCATTCCTGACAAGATTATGTTCAAACGGAGAATCATCAATAAAACAGATAATAGACATTTTCAAACAGCCTCCTTCTATCAAGGTTTCCAGCTAAATAATTTTACTGCCTTATCAGCCGGAATCCTAGACGAGATGCTAATCTGTATAATTTACTCGGGTTTATCCCTCTGGCCTTGTAAAATTAATTAGCTGAAAGCCTTATAGTATTGTGTCATCTATCAAATATTTGATGTAAAAGAAAGTAGAATACCACCAATGTCATTCCAGCATTCACGGGAATGAAGGCCATCTTTGCGAGATTACATAAATGACACGACACCAGAATAAAATCATAATTTATTCCCTGTCAACAGCTCATAGGCCTCCATGTATTTTTTCTTGGTCATGGTTATTATTTCAGCAGGTAAACGAGGGGCGGGAGGTCTTTTGTCCCATCCAATTTCAGAGAGATAATCCCGCAAGAACTGTTTGTCAAAGCTTTTTTGAGGGCCTCCTGGCCGGTATTCATCCACAGGCCAAAAACGAGAGGAATCAGGAGTAAGTATCTCATCAATTAAAATCAGCCGGCCATCCTTAATTCCAAACTCAAATTTAGTATCCGCAACAATAATCCCTTTTTCATAGGCCAGTTTCCTGCCTGCCTCATAGAGCTTGATGCTAATATCCTTGACCTTTTCAGCAAGATCTTCACCAAGTAATTCTACCGTGGCTTCAAAGGATATGTTTTCATCATGCATTCCTTGTTCTGCCTTGGTAGAAGGTGTAAAAATTGGATTTTCCAGCCCTTCCGACTCTTTCATCCCCGGTCGAATCGGAATTCCGCATACGCTTCCATTTTTTCGATATTCCTTCCAACCGGATCCTGCAAGATAACCCCTGACAATACACTCCACTGGTAAAGGTTGTGCTTTTTTTACTAACATACTCCTGTTTTTTAAAACCTTAGCATGGCTTTCAAGAGATTCAGGATATTCATCGGGATTACTACTAACTAAATGATTTTCAATAATACTTGCTGTTTTATCAAACCAGAAAAGAGATATCTGGGTTAAAATTGATCCTTTATCAGGAATAGGGTCATCCATTACGACATCAAAGGCGGAGATTCTGTCACTCGCCACTATCAGCAGGCAATCATTTACATCGTATATGTCTCTGACCTTTCCTTGCTTTATTAGATTAAGATTTTGAAGGTGACTATTTTTTAAAACGGATTCATTCATACTTCTTCCTCTTCAATTTATTCCTGTTTTTTTATTCTGCGCCCATAACCAACCACATCAAATATTCGGCAATGCTCTTTTTTCCTGCAAATAGCCTTTATAATATTTAAGGACATGATTCCGAAAGCTAATTGTTTCAGGGAAAGGAGGAATGCCATGATATTGTTTGACCCTATGCGGACCAGCATTATATGAGGCAAGAGCAAGACTTATATCCCCCTTTTGCCTCTTCATCATCTCTGTAAAATATGTTAATCCTGATTTAATCGCTTTCAGGGGATCCAGCCGATCATCAATTCCTTTCGCTAACACTTCTTTCTTGTAGGAAGCGAATAATTTCAATCCCTTTTCCCTTGACACTATTGATTCCTGACTTAATGTCCACGCCTTATAAGCTACCTGGTACATATTTTCTTTAGTTATCTCAGATAGAAGATTTTCAGCTTTTTCTCTCATCCTTCTTCCCTTTACTAAAAACAAACCAGCTTTTTTGAAATAGTCAGGAAAAAAGATCTGTTTGAGCCCAAGTGCTGTTCCCGTTTGAGGCATAATCTGGGTTAGGCCAACAGCCCCAACATAAGACACTGCATTCGCTTTAAACCTTGATTCCTGCTTCATCAAGGCAAGAAAGATCAATGGATCAAATTGAAAACAGTCATCCCTGGATTCTTTAAGGATCTCTTCCAAAAGATCTGTATATAGGAATCCATCCTTTATCGCTATTCTTTTCCATCTTCTATCGGAATTGGCATGGTCTTTCAAAACAATTCTATCAAGATCAAACTGTTGTCTGACCTCTGGAGAGGCTTTCTCTATAAACTCACGAAATACATAATTAACAAAATGAACATTATCAATATTTATGGGATCTAAAGATTCTGACTCAATAGCATGACATCTATTATAAAAATCTGCAAGGGCATCCCTGAGATTAAATGTTTTTTTTAGGCTCTCTTCCAATAATTGTTCCATTAAAGTCATAGAACGTAATTTATCAAGCCTATTATCTGTTTCCATACTTATTCCGGATCGATAGGAGAGCAGGCTCTTCCTGGCCTGAGCAATTTTCTTATTATGCTTCAAGGATAATTCAGCAATCTGTCTTGATGGATCTTTCTTTGAATTCCCTTTTCCATCCATTAATTCCAATACCTTATCAAGATGGTCTTTAGCTTCCTCTATTAGTTTACTGGCATCAAGATAATCCTGATCAATATAGACTTTAAGTCCCAGGGAACGTCCTACTTCCGGTCGGATTCTTAAAATGCCTTCCTCTCCCAGATAGGAACCATCCTCCAGGCTTTTCTGATAAATTTTATGATTGTACTCAATAATACTTTCCATGAATAATGAAAAATTTGCTGAGATAGAAGCAGGAAAAAGTAAAGGAAGTCCTGCTATTAAAAGAACAGCCAATATCCTCAATTTATTTTTCAAAGCTACTTCCTCCTTAGGGTCTGTCACGAAATAAAGCACCCAATGCAACACTTATCTCGTGACAGACACTTCTTACCTTGATACGCAAAACGCTCTGAGCCACGCCTGAGATCTTATAACATACCTTACTATTTGAGCCCGGACTTACCTGGAATATCCAGTTTACCAACGTTTCCATCCCCATATCCCCCAGGACTGCCAGGCGGATCGACTCAATGCCACCATCCTTAACCATAAACAAAAAGGAGATCAGGTTGCATCAAAACATTAAAACAGGACGCGGACAAAAGAACTTGA
>DAOWOF010000233.1 GCA_030642205.1 Desulfobacteraceae bacterium
AAAGAGCGCGAATTCAATTGATTTAGCCATATTTATTACCCAGGCTTCCCGCCTGGATGTCCCTTTGGAGTTAATAGTTGGGCCAGGGGTATTACAGCCCACGATTGCCCAGCTTCGCGCTTCTTCAAGGGTTGTTTCATCACCGTACATATCCAGCATTGATGCTATTGCCACTTCATCATTTTTGATGGATGGATGCCCCAACCCGGTCCTCATTACCTCAACCATCCTCGTGAAGTTTGAATCCGAGGTCTTTGTGCACCACCGATATTTGGTATCTGGGAAATGTAATCTGTATCCATCGTACATGTCAAGAATCAGAGTGGTCAAATCATTTGCGGCATCCTGACCGCTGGCTGTCTGGCCTGCCAGGGTCCACACTGCCGCGTCTCTCAAGCCCATTACGCTTCTTCCCAAAGCAAATCTGGCTCCAAGGATCCCTCCTATCTCCTGCATTTTGGTTGCAAGACAGGCGAAAAGCTCAACAGCCTGGACCCTGTCCATTGTTTTGTCCTTTAATACATCCTTTTTATACCACTGCCAGAATATTTGATCAGGCCTGAATGTAATGCCTCCGCTTCCTCCAATTTCGACCTGACCATAAGTTATAACCAGACAAAACCAGTAAAGCTGCACTGCTTCCCAGAATGTCCTTGGAACGTTTTCGGATATCCATTCACAATTATTTGCCACCTGCGTCGCAATCATCTTTGATTTTTCATCCGGCATCTCGGAGATTTTTTCCCTTGTCTCCACGGCGTATCTTTTTATCCACCTTATAACGGCTTCTGTAGCGCGGATGGCATTCTTGCAATTAATGATGTGATCCTTTAATATTTCGGCTTGTTCACCTGAAGCACCTTCAAGCTCTTTTTCAAATGCTTCCTGACTTTTTTTCTTTAAATTTACGATTTCCCTCAAGCCTAGCTTGAGATACCAGTCATGATCAGGATTGGCTCGCATTCCTCCTGATCCGGCTGCCTCAAAATACCTTGCTGGGTAATTAGGATAAAAATACATATTAAAAAGGGTTTCATCCCATTTGCTCTTTACGGTTTCGGCCGGGTTGCCTCTCAAAGCCATCTTTTCCATTGTTTTCCATTTATCATCACCTGAGGAAACCTTTACCTTTTTATCCCCTTCCCATACATAAGCCCTTCCTGTTGTTTGCTCACCAACAACCATAAGCATCCATGGAAGAGACATTAGACAATATGGAATTCCATGCTCATCAGCAGACTGGTGACCCACAAGCATCTCATAAGGTCTGATGGTAAGCCTCTGTGTGTCCAGATATTCCTCCAGAAATTGAGTGCATAAATCCGAAACATGAATATCAGGATTATTGCCCCATATAGTTGCCATTATATGAGATTTTGTCGCATCTATATACCATTCCTTGTCTGAAAAAAATCCCCTATCAGGGTCTTGATATTGTCCCGGATCATCAATGCATGCCTTATCAGATGCTTCCCATCTGAACTTCCACATCTCAGGTGTGACATACTTCCAGCCTTTACTTGTGGGCATGCCTGCTGTATCAAGGGTTATGCCTACTGATTTGGGGTTTAATAAATAGTCTGCCATTTTCCCATCTCCTTTCTTAGTTTCTTTAGTTTTGCCATTACTACATATTTTGTATGCATGTGTTTAGCTTAACTAGGTTTAATTCATATTCAGAATCTGTCCACGAGTGAGATTTTTGACCATTTGTGGACAAACTCTACCATAATTTATGAAACAAAAAAAAAGCACCTCATTGTGGTATTACTTTTACTATCTAAAGTTCATGGTCTATACGTGCCATGATGGCATTCTGAACAAATTCAGGTAAATCATAATAGTAAGCATTATATCCCGACACTTTATTTCGGTCTGTGCCATCCACTTATATTGCTTAAGCCATGGAATGTTCTGGGAACGTTTTCTGATACCCATTCACAATTATTTGCCACTTGTGTCAGAATCATCCTTGTTTTCCCATACACAGGCTCTTTCTGTTGTTTGCTCTCCCATTATCATAAATATCCATGGAAGGCCCATCAGGCAGTATGGAATTCCATACTCATCGCCAGAATGATGTCCGACAATCATCTCATAAGGTCTGATGGTAAGCCTCTGCGAGTCCAGGTGTTCCTCCAGGAATTGAGTACATAAATTCGAGACATGGATGTTGGAATTCTTCCCCCATATCCTGGCCATTGTATAAGCCTTGGTTGCGTCTATGTACCATTCCTTGTCTGAAAGAAATCCCCTCTCAGGATCTTTATACTCTCCAGGATCATCTATAGCGGCTTTATCAGAAGCCTCTCATTTGAATCTCCACATTTCGGGAGTAACATACTGCCAACCTTCACTTGTTGGCATACCTGCAGTATCAAGGAGTATTCCTACTGATTCGGGATCCAATAAATAATCTGTCATTCTAATCCTTCTTCCTATTTGTTAATTTTGCCTTAGTGTAACTAAGGATTATTAATCAAGTTTAGCAAAGGTTTAGAATCTTCTTTAACTTCTTTAAGATTATTTAACTAAGTTTGAATTATTGGATCTCTAAAGGGTTTTTATATAGATTTTAAGACAATAACGAATAAAAATATTTGAGTTAGATGTGTTGTGTTGACGATATGGATCTGAACCATATCTTTTTGAATATTTCTCGATATTTTAGTTTATTGGTTAAAATATTAACTAGTAGAAATAGCAGAATATTATATTATTTTTTGATCACCAGAGCCCGCCTAATGTACACTCGAATCTTCCATAAGAATCAACCAGCTCCTTGAGCGTCTTCAGATACTCATCACTCTGCCTTTCCGCATCTTTGTATTCCCATGGCAAAAAAAGTGACTCGAACTTTGTTACAGGAAAAGTGTTGAATGGCAATAAATCCAATCCCGTTACATTTTTTAATGGATCAAGAAATTGCACAGATTCCTTAATATTCTCTTTATTATCATTATATCCTGGAATCAGTGGAATTCGAATATGAATTTCCCCTTTGAAATTATTGTTCAATTTTTTTAAATTTTCAAGGATTAATTCATTAGGTACTCCAGTCCCCTCTTTATGTTTATCACTATCCATATGTTTGAGATCACACATAATGAGGTCGCAGTATTTTGTAACTTCCATTATCTTTTCATAATTTGCATGCAGGCATGTTTCAATCGCTGTATGAATACCATCTTCCTGACAAAGCCTTAGTATCTCTGCTGCAAATTCCGGCAAATGCACAGGGTCCCCGCCACTGACTGTTATGCCTCCCCTGTCTGATGTATCATAAAAGAGTTTAAACCTTGCGACAAGATCATAAACCTGTTCCGCGGTGTACTCCCGTCCACATATCTCCAGGGCTTTTTTTGTGCAAACTTTAACGCATTCAAAACATTCAGATTGTAAACATTTTGTCTTATCAATCCTCTCTTTATCTCCTTCCATATTAATAGCATCAACAGGACAAACCTTTTCACATTCGCCACAACCCACACAGCGTAATTTATGAAACCGAATTTCAGGACGAAAATCTTGAAGTTCAGGATTTTGACACCATTTACAACGCAGTCTGCACCCCTTTAAAAAAATTAAACTTCGTAAACCCGGGCCATCATGTACCGCCATTTCCTCTATATTTGATACAATTCCTTTTACTGAACCCATTACAAAAAGCTCCATTTTTTTAAGAGAGGGGGGAATAGAACACCTCTCTTCCTTTAATTATTTATCCTCCATTATATTATTAAGAATACGG
>DAOWOF010000249.1 GCA_030642205.1 Desulfobacteraceae bacterium
ATGCAGGAACAGATGTGGCCGGCATGAGGACGAAAGCAGTAAAAAAAGATAACGAGTATATAATCAATGGCAATAAAATGTTTATCACAAACGGTACCGTATGTGATTGGATGATCACTCTTTGTGTGACAAATCCTGATAGGGAAAAACAGCATCAAAGACTTAGCTTAATCCTTATTGAAGCTGATCGAAAAGGTGTTTCATCAAATAAAATAAGCGGCAAAATGGGTATCAGAGCAAGTGATACTGCTGAGATCGTCTTTGAAAATGTTCATGTCCCTTGTGAAAATCTAATCGGCGAAGAAGGTCGCGGATTTTATAATATCATGCATTTTTTTGATGTAACAAGGACAATGGTTGCAGCTCAGGGCGTTGGTTTGGCTCAAGGAGCATTAGATAAAACAGTAAAATATGTTCAAGAAAGACATGTGTTTGGAAGACCTTTGTCAGTGAATCAGAGTGTACAATTTCAGCTGGCAGAAATGGCAACCAAAATAGAATTGGCACGTAATATAACATACAAGGCTGCATGGAAGGTTGATAGAGGAGAAATAGATCCAGCCCTTAATGCTAAAGCAAAATATTTCTCAGGAGAAATGGCAGTATGGGTATGCGACAAGGCTTTACAGCTACATGGAGGCTACGGATATATTGATGAATATGATGTTCAACGGTTTTATCGTGACGCTAAAATATTAGAGATATATGAAGGAGCTAAAGAGGCTGAAAAAATGACAATCGCCAGGCGATTATTTTAAGATGAATATCTCATGAATAGGAGATGCCAGGTAAAAAATCCGTCTTTATTTATAGACTTGATTCCTAAAATGAACTGAACTTTTAGCATATATGGAGAAAAAATGAACTTTAAATTCACTAAAGAACAGGAACTATTCAGGGAAGAAGTTATTGCTTTTATTCAAACTGAAAAGGAAAAGGGGATATATGAATTTGGAGATAATGGATTTGTTCATCTTGTTTCCAGGGAATTTTCTAAACAGGTCTCCAAAAAAGGTTGGGTTGGGCTTGCCTGGCCAAAGAAATATGGCGGAAAAGGGATGGGTTATGTGAATCGGCTTATAATGCTGGAAGAGATGTTTATGGCCGGCGCCCCTTTAGGATATCATTTTGTTCAGGATCGTCAGATTGGTCCTGGAATTTGTCATTTTGGAACTGATTATTTAAAAAACGAATTTTTGCCAAGGATTCTAAATTCGGATATTACTTTTTGCGCATTATTTAGTGAGCCTGATGCTGGTTCCGATCTCGCAAATGGAAAGACTACAGCCGTGGATGATGGGGACAATTTTATTGTTAATGGACAAAAGGTCTGGACATCTAATGGGCATATCGCTGAATATGGCTGGCTTTTGGCGAGAACTAATCTTGATCCTGATGTATCAAGATACGATTCTTTCAGCGAGATGGTTGTTGACATGAAAGCCCCCGGAGTAACAGTAAGGCCAATTATAAACGCTGTAGGTGTACACTCTTTTAACGAAGTATTTTTTGACGATGTTAAAGTTCCAAAAAAGAATCTGTCCGGTAAATTGAATAATGGATTTCGACAGATCATGGCTAATCTGGATTATGAAAGGGCAGGATTAGAAAGGCTGATGCAGAACTATTCTGTAAAGGAGTCTCTTATTGATTATGCCAAAACCAGTAAAAGAAATGACCGATTTTTATCCCAGGAGTCTTTGATAAGAGATACGATAGCCAAGCTGGAAACAGAATATCAGGTAATCAAACTTTATATCTATTATGTAGCTAGTCTTTCAGATCAAGGCAGACTTCCAAATTATGAAGCCGCTATAGGCAAGGCTACAGCTAATCTTTTCCAGACAAAACTGGTTGATACTGCAACAAGCATAATGGGATTGCATGGATTACTTACCGCTGATTCACCTGAAGCCCTTTATAAAGGCAGTGTGGCTGATTCATATTTATGGAGTCCATCCTATACGCTACAGGGCGGTTCAGTTGAGATCTTAAAAAATATAATAGCAACACGAGGACTTAAATTACCTAGATAGTTCCTGATTGCAAACTTGATGCTTTATATTGATAACCGACTAAAATGTCTCGATTTTTTTATCAGGCGATGGAAGGCTTAATATGCAAAATACTCAATCAGGATTATTTTATGGCTGGATTGTTTTGGCATGTTCTTTTGCTGCTACACTTAGTTTTGCATCATTTTATTCATTTGGAGTCTTTATTGAACCATTGGAAGCAGCGTTTGACTGTAGTCGGGCTGCTATTTGTTTTGCCCAAACAATTCATTTAACGATATTAGTCTTTTCTCAAATATTGGTCGGTTGGCTCATTGATAGATATGGCCCTCGACTTCCTCTTACCTTGGCTGCTGTTTTTGCTGGAGGCGGAATGATCCTTTTGAGCCAGGCAGAGACCATCACCCAATTTTATATGATATATGGACTGGCTTCCATTATGTCAGCTTCACAGGCAGGAGTTCTACCCCAGACCATTGTTCAAAAATGGTTTGTCAAAAAGCGGGGCCTTGCTTTGGGTATTGTGGTCTCGGGTATGGGCGCCGGCCCCCTCATTATTGCCCCTTTAATTGGGCATATGATTACTCGGTTAGGCTGGCAAACTACTTATATGGTGATTGGTATTATTTCCGCTGCTGTCTTATTATTGGGAGCTTTATTTATTATTGGCAGTCCAGAAGAAAAAGGGTTGAGGCCTTATGGTTCAGAGGACGCTGGTATCTCCAGGGTGAATAGTGGAGATAAAAAGGAATCTCTACAAAAAGATCAGATTTGGACTGTAAAAGAGGCTATAAAGAATAAAACTTATCTCCTGATATGCGGATACTGTTTCTTAAGTTATTTTTCTGTAACAATGATAGTGACCCATTTTGTCCCCTTTTTGATGGCTGGCCCATTTAATTATAATATAACAGTTGCCTCTAATGCCTTAGGAATCCTTGCTGGAATAACGATTGCCGGTAGAATAGGGTGGGGCGCGATGACTCCAAGTGTGGTAGGCTGGAAAAGAGGCCTGACCATTTGTGCTCTAATTTGCGGCATTATGATGCTTTGGTTCTTATCCATAAAAACAGACCTGTTTTTATGGATATTTATTGTATTTTTTGGCTTCTTTCAAGGGGCTAGAACGCCTCTCATACCCGGTACGATAAGTCATTATTTTGGTCTTGAATCATTGGGATCAATTATTGGAGTTACACAGGCAATAGGTCTTGCCGGCTGCGTCCTGGCTCCAACTGTTGGCGGATTTATCCATGATAAAACCGGCAATTATTTCTGGGCTTTTTTAATATGTGTAATTTTTTGGGTTTTGGCCCTGATTTTTGCTTTTTTATTAAAGACCCCTCGCATAAAGGACAAACCCGCAATTATTTCTTGATGGACTCGTAAATAGTCCCTCATCTGCCGGGTAAAAAGGCGTTCTGCACCTTTTTACCCGGTTGTCACGAATTAGTCCTCATAAGATATTTAATATCTTGTAG
>DAOWOF010000136.1 GCA_030642205.1 Desulfobacteraceae bacterium
AGCTGGAGATCATAACTCCTTCTTGACATCCAAATTCATCTTCCTTATACTCACCATATAATATATGGCTAAAGCCCTCGTAGCTCAGGTGGATAGAGCGCCAGATTCCTAATCTGGGTGCCGCATGTTCGAGTCATGCCGAGGGCACCACCTTCTAATAATCTGTCCAAAATATTAAGGCTACATCCGCAGTCAATTTATATACCTTCCCTGGCCTTTGAAAAAATAAAATTTATGCAATTGGCCTCAAATGATTAGCAAACCAAACAAAGTACATATTAATCTGACAGCCCTGGCTCAAAACCTGGATCAAATCAGAAGTTTGCTGGCCACCAATACCCAAATTATGGGTGTGGTTAAGGCAGACGCTTATGGACATGGGTTGCTGCCCATCTCAAGGACACTGGAACAAAACAGGATTGATTGTCTTGGGGTGGCATATCTTAAGGAAGCCCTTTTTTTACGAAAAAACGGGAGCAAACTGCCAATCATGGTATTATGCGGCATAAATACCATGGAAGAGAGCCAAAAAGTTGTGGAAAACAATTTAACTCCTGTAATATATGATCCTGTGGTTGCAGAAAGACTCTCCCGTGAAAGTATTTCCCAGGGGAAAAAAACAAGGGTTCATATCAAAGTGGATACAGGTATGGGACGGCTTGGAATCCATTACCAGGATATCGGAAATTTCGTAAAAAAAATTCTACCCCTTAAAGGCCTGGAGATAGAAGCCCTTATAACCCATCTTTCATCTGCCGATGAGCAGGAACAAACTTTTACCACTACCCAAATTCAAAATTTCAAGATGGCAATACGGGAGGTACAGGCCATGGGGCTTGAATTGCCTTTAAACAGCATGGCAAACAGCGCAGGTATTATGAAATACAAAGATTCCCATTTCAATCTTGTAAGGCCGGGAATCGCCCTCTATGGTGGGCTTCCGGCAAACGATTTTGCCAGCCCTGTCAGGCTCAAACCGGTAATGACTTTCTACGGACAAGTGTTACAGGTAAGAGATGTGCAGGACAATACGCCCTTAAGCTATGCCAGAACTCATTACACCAAAGGGCCACGACGAATCGCTATTCTTTCTGCCGGTTATAGTAACGGCCTGTCCCGCCTGCTCTCAAATCGTGGCAAAGTCATCATCAGAGGCATAAAATTTCCAATAGTAGGCAGGATCTGCATGAACCTCACGATTTGTGATATAACAGGATCAAACGCTATAAAACCTGGGGATAAAGCAGTTTTTCTTGGTTCTCAGGATAATACAGCCATTACCGCGGAAAAAATAGCCCACTGGGCAGACACGATTTCTTATGAGGTCTTCTGCTCAATCGGGCAAAACAATAATAAGGAATATGTATAATGAAAGCCAAGCTCGATGTTGTCCTGACGGCAACCATTGATCACTGTTTCAAAGAGGGCCTCCTGCTAAGACAGACTTTACCTAAGTATGTAATTGAAATCCCAAATAATCCTGATCATGGTCATTTTGCCACTAATTTAGCCTTGGTACTTGCCAAAAGCCAAAAAAAGCCTCCACGGGAAATTGCAAATATAATATTAAATAACCTGATTGATAATCAGAATCTTATTGCAAGCGCTGAGATTGCCGGCCCGGGATTTATTAATGTTATGATCAAATCCCAACAATGGTATAATATATTATCTGAAATAATACGGCTCAAGAAACAATTTGGCCGAACAGAACTTGGTAAAGGCCAGAAAATTGTGGTAGAATTTGTAAGCGCCAATCCCACTGGCCCACTTCACTTGGGACATGGCCGTGGCGCTGCCCTTGGTGATACTCTTTGCAGAATATTATCTAACTGCGGGTATGATGTCACCCGTGAATTTTATATTAATGACGCCGGACAACAGATCAGAATCCTGGGAGAATCTATTTACAGCACGTTTAAACAGATTAATAATCCTGATTATCCCTTTCCTCAAAATGGCTACCACGCTGACTATATTTATGAGCTGGCGCAAACAGTTTCTCAGATGGCCGACCTTGACAACCTTCCTGCGGAGGAGTCGATAAACCTCTGTGCTCAAAAGGGAAAGGAATTAATGCTTAATGATATCAAAAAAGATCTGGAACGCTTTCGGGTAAAATTTCATACATGGTCAAGTGAGAAGGATATTCATAATAATGGTCTTCTTGAGAAGACGCTTGAGGCACTGGAAAAAAAAGAGCTGATTTATAAATCAGATGGGGCTCTGTGGATCAAAACAGCTAATTATGGTGATGATAAGGATAGGGTTCTTCGCAAAAAAGATGGCCAATTTACCTATTTTGCCTCTGATATTGCTTACCATCTGGAAAAGAGGAAAAGAGGCTTTACTGGAGCTATAAACCTTTGGGGTGCTGATCATCATGGATATGTCCCCCGCATTCAGTCTGTACTTGCATCCCATGGCATACCTGAAAACTGGCTTTCTGTAATGCTTATTCAGCTTGTTAAACTCTGGAAGGGCAGCTGTGAATTCAAGATGTCCAAACGATCCGGACACTTTGTTACTCTCCTGGAATTAATAGAGGAGGTTGGTATAGATGCTGCTCGTTTTGTTTTTCTTACCAAAAGTCATGATTCAGGCCTGGATTTTGATATCGATATGGTAAAAAAACAAGATAGCACCAACCCTGTTTATTATGTACAATATGCTCATGCCAGGATATGTAGTATTTTTCGTAAGGCAGCTTTGGAAGGAATTTTGATGGAGGATAACCCGGATAATTTTCTTGGAAATCTGGTGCTGGATGAAGAATTGGCCCTGATTAGAGCTTTGGCAGGTTTTCCGTCCCTGCTGGATGATATTTGTCTGAATCTCGAACCCCATCGTTTGACCTATTATTTAACTTCAGTTGCATCAATGTTTCACAAATATTTCAATCTGGGGGCCAAGGTTCAGGAGCACAGGATAATAAATAAAGATATACAATTGACCCTGGCCAGACTTTTTTTAATCGATGGTATAAGGACTGTTCTATCAAGTGGACTCGATCTTCTTGGAATAAGTGCACCTCAAAAGATGTAACAGATATGCATTCAGACAAAACCGCGCCTCCCAAAAAAGCCAGAATCTTTCAAATAAAATTTTCCTTGACCTCAATTTTTTTTTGGGGCCTGGGCCTATTTTTCTTGTTGGGCTGGATATTTGTTTTGGGGATACTTGTAGGCAGGGGATTCTTTAATGAAACAATAAGCAATTTTCTGGAAGCCAAAACCCAAGTCAATACAAAACAGAATTTGATTGCCAAAAAGAAGATTCCAGCAAATTTGCCCGCCAGGTCACCGGATTCTAACCCTAAAATGCAGTTTCTGGATGACTTGAACAATAAAAAAAAACAGGCCTCTACAAAGGCCAGACAGGCAAGTACAGAAAAACGTTTAGAACATCATCCAGCCAGACAGATTGCAAAAAAAAAGGAGACATCTCAACTTAAGAGAAAATATACTTTACAATTGGCCTCTTTTATTCATAAAGTTGACGCTGTAACTATGGTAAACAACTTTTTAAAAAAGGGTTATCCAGCTTATTTCTACCCTGTTTATATAAAAGGAAAAATACACTACAGGGTAAGATGTGGCAAATTTCAAGACAAAATAGAGGCAAATAATTTCAAACTATTAATAGCTAAACAGGAAAAAATTGATGGCTTTATCACCACGTTAAACAATTGATGGATTTGTAAAAAGGCCATAAACATGCCTGATGGGGTCTACCTGAGTGAGGCACGTACAGCCAGATGAATAAAAAGCAGCCCCGTCCCGCGGCTCCTGCTAGGATGGGAATCAATGGTTTTAGATCACCTGGACGCAGGCTTTCACTGGAATGACGTTTTTTATATACTCTGGAAAGTCATAAATTGACTTTTGTAGCTAAAGCAGTTCTATCATATAAATTTAGAAGGTATAACAATCCATGCTTTTAAGAAAAGCAATCATCAAAGATATAACTTCAATCCATAATATACTGAACCATTTTGCAAAAGAGGATCTCCTGCTGCCAAGATCTTTAAGTGAACTTTACGATCATTTGCGTGATTATTTTGTCCAGGAAGATGAAGATCATAATAAATCAATTATTGGGGTATGCGGTTTAAGGATCTGCTGGGAAGATTTGGCAGAGATAAAATCTCTTGCAGTAATCAAAGACTGGCAGGGGCAAGGCCTGGGGGCTCAATTGGTGCTAAGATGCCTGGATGAGGGCCGTTCACTGGGAATCAAAAAGGTCTTTACTCTTACATATTCTCCGGTTTTTTTTAATAACCTTGGATTTAAGGAAATTGCCAAAGAGACCCTCCCCCATAAGGTATGGGCTGAGTGCCTGAACTGCCCCAAATTCCCCAAATGTGACGAGATTGCCCTAATGTTGGATCTATAGAGTATCCCCTTAGGATAGCATCCTTTTGACTCTATAATATTTCCAACAGTAATTTATTTGGAGGACAATATGTTTGGCATCGGCATGCCGGAATTAATAATTATCATGATCATCGCATTGATCGTTCTCGGTCCCAGCAAACTCCCTGATCTCGCGCGGTCTCTAGGGAAAGGACTTGCAGAATTCAAACGAGCTACCCAGGATATCAAGGAAAGCCTTGATATTGACGATGAAATAAACACCGTTCGAGAAGACCTTGTGGATTCGATAAGTGGATTGGATAACACCGTTAATCCTGAACCTGAAGTGTCACCTCTTTTAGTCAAGTCCGAGACCAAAAACAACAAGGATGATAAGCAAAAACAAGGATTAGCTCCAACCTCCCTTGAAATCGATAATGCAGCTTCAAAAAAGGAAAAGGAGGAAAAAAAGGAGGATGACTACTGAACAGCAGCAGCCCTTTTTAAGTCATCTGGAAGAACTGCGTACACGACTGATCAGGGCTGTTATCGCAATTGCTATTTTTTCCGGAGCCGCTTATTTTTTTGCAGAGGAACTCTTTAAAATATTAGTTGCTCCTTTAAAGCAAATAATGCCTGAAGGTGACAGGCTTATCTTCACAAATCTACCGGAGATGTTTTTTGCATATATCAAGGTCGCCTTTATTACCGGAGTGCTGGCTGCGTCACCAATTATTTTTTATGAGCTATGGATGTTTGTATCCCCTGGCCTTTATCAGAAAGAAAAAAAACATGTTTTTCCTTTTGTTATTTTCTCCTCTATCCTGTTCGCAGCTGGAGTGGCCTTTGGATATTTTGTGGTTTGCCCTCTTGGGTTTAACTTTTTTATCGGTTTTTCCAATGAATATGTGCAGGCCCTCCCATCTGTAAAACAATATTTTTCCTTTGCCATCAAGATGCTTTTTGCCTTTGGTATAGCCTTTGAACTTCCAATAGTTATGTTTTTCCTGGCCAAAATAGGTATTGTGACGCCAATCCTTCTCAAAGAAAAACGTAAATATGCCATTCTGATGACCTTTGTCATTGCCGCTATACTGACACCGCCTGACATTATATCTCAATGCATGATGGCTGGCCCATTGATAATCTTGTACGAAGTAGGGATTATGATCTCTCATTTAGCACGTAACCAAAAAAAAGAAGAAAATAACAAAGAGGATAAAAGATGAAATGTGTTGCTATACTATTAATAATGTTTGGATTGGGATCAACAGTATATGCTAATGACAAAAAGCTAAAAAACGAAACAGAACTTTCCTTTATGAAAACCGGAGGGAACACTGAAACTACCAAATTTTCCGCCAAGAATAATTTAGAGTATAAATTTACAGATAAAGTTGAAGTATCCTGGAAAATAGGGGCTAATTATGGCGAAAATAATGGTGAAAAGGACTCTGAAAATTATTTTACCGAACTCAAATCAAACTATAATTTAACAGAGAGACTATACTCATCTGTTTTTGCCAGCTGGATGCAGGACAAATTTACAGCGATTGATAGCAGATATGCAATTGGTCCACTGGTGGGCTATAAGATCCTGCTTGGTCCGAAACATAAGCTGTCAAGCGAGGCTGGCGTAAGCTATGTTAATGAAGAATACACAGATGAAATTGATGAATCCGATACTGATTATCTTGCAGGACGCACATCTGCCGAATATGAATACCTTTTTACCGATAAAACCAGGTTTTCACAATGGATTGAATTAATTTACGATTTCGAAGAGAGTGATAATTACAATGTTAATTCGGAAACAGCTATTATCTCATCCTTGAATGGATTTCTCTCTCTTAAAACCAGCTACGAGTTAAAGTATGATAATAAACCTGCTTCCTCAGAACTGGACGACACAGATACAGTTCTGTCAGTAACTCTATTGATCAATTTTTAATTGCTTACAAACTTAGGAGTTGTCCGAAAATAGTCTTCTCTCTGCGAAATTGATAATGCATTTTCGTCAGAGGGATATATAGTTATTACTGGCGCGCCCAGCAGGATTCGAACCTGCGACCTACGGATTCGTAGTCTATAACTACATGATTTTATTAGTATTTTTCTTTTTTTGGTGTTATATTTTCTTATAGGATATTAAT